>CAYWSI010000040.1:0-14659 GCA_964460585.1 uncultured Algimonas sp. | reverse complement strand
GTCGGTCCGCGCGAGGTGACCAAATCTTTGTTCGCGACAATGAATGGGAAGCGGCGAATACAATCTATCTATGGCCAGACACGCGCCCCAGCATGGTTTGGGGAAGCGAAAAATCATTACCTACCAAAGCAGACCGTGGCCGCGTGTTAACCCTCGCCATCGCAAATCTGCTAATGAAAGCTGGCGAGAGATGCGCTCTCATCGGCCTGCAAGACCGCGCCCGCTCTGGTCGCGTTGGGTTTGAACGGCTCGCAGAATCTATGATGCGCGCTCAGACAGATGAGCGCGCATTAGAAACAGATATTGCGGCCCATTCTCGTTTTGTTATCGTCAGCGATTTCCTCGACTCGGTTGAAGATTGGCGCAAACGCCTCTCCCGTCTCTCTGGCCGGCCTGTTACTGGCGTCATGGTTCAGATTATCGACCCCGCAGAAGAAGCTTTCCCCTATTCTGGTCGCCTGAATATTCGCGCGCCGGGCGGCACAAAGCGCTTCCTTCTCGGGCGAGCGGAATCCGCAAGAGAGGATTATCAAGCGCGGCTGGCAGAGCATAATGCGAAAATCACCAATACCGCTAACCGTTTAGGTTGGACCCTTATTCGGCACCGCACAAATGAGCCCGCAACCCTTGCTCTAAATGCACTTTATCAAGCCTTGAGTGGTGAGACATGAGTTTCGCAGGTGTGACATTTCTTGCGCCTCTCGTGCTGCTGGGTTTACTGACCCTGCCGATTGTTTGGTGGATATTACGCATTAGCCCCCCAACGCCGCGCGACCAGATATTCCCGCCGCTTCGTATTTTGGAAGGTATTCGCTCCGAGGAAGAAACGCCCTCTGGCACGCCGCTCTGGCTGCTCCTTTTTCGGCTGCTCATGGTTGCTATTGTTGCCTTTGGCTTAGCCCAACCTATCATTAAATCAGCCTCTGGTGAGACCTTATCCCGGCCAACAATCCTCATAGACCAAAGTGTGTTTTCTGCGCCTGTTTGGGAAGATATGATTGATGAGGCGGAACGCCTAGCTCGCGTGGCACAGCGCAATAATCTTGAGGTGAGTTTGATAGCTTCAGAAGAAAAACCCCTTGGATTTCGTCCAGCCCGCGAAGCCATCGAAACGCTAAAAACACTCCAGCCTGTCAGCTATGTTAGCTCCTTTGACGCAGTGAAGATTGAAGACGGTTCAGACGTCTATGTGCTGACCTCTGGCCTAAGCCAAAAGCAGAATGAAACATTCCTAGACGCCGCAACGATTTTCATACCAGAAGTTCAATCGATACTTCTTCCCGGCGACATACGCGAAACGCCGCAAGGGTTTGACATGGATTGGTATCGCCCGTCAGCTTCAACCCCCGCAACGCATACAATCGAAGCCTTAGGCTCTGGCGGCGGCGTCATTTCCGCCGAGACCTTGCGTTTCACACCTAGCGCAGATTTGGCGACCGTTAGCTTTACCTTACCGGCTCAACTGCGCTCGCGTGTTGCCCGTCTTCGAGTTGCCGGCGTTCGCTCAGCCGCAAGTATGAAATTACTGGATGATAGTTTTGGCCGCCCGCTTGTGGGTGTTTTACGGGCCAATGCCGATACCTCTAGCCCGCTGCTGACAGAACCCTTTTATGCCAAACAAGCTTTGCTGCCCTTCGCAGATGTCTTTGAAGGTGATCAAGCGACGCTTCTCGCCTTAAAACCTTCAATTCTTATCATGCCTGATAGTCAAGGAAATGATGATGAAGGCGTCAAAGCCTTTGTCGAAGAAGGCGGCATACTCATTCGCTTTGCGGGATCACGGCTCGCTAAACGTCCAGATACACTCCTCCCGGTTGCTTTGCGCGTCGGAGATAGAGCCATTGGCGGCGCGCTTGCGTGGGAAAGCCCGCAGAAGCTCGCGCCTTTCTCCAACGACTCTCCCTTCTCTGGTCTTGAAATCCCTGATGACGTCACAGTCTCGAAACAAGTCATGGCTGAACCCGGTATCGAGACAGATACGCGGACATGGGCCCGATTAGATGATGGCAGCCCCATCGTCACAAGTAGCCCCATGGGCCAAGGCAGACTTGTGCTTTTCCATGTGACTGCTGGACCCGATTGGTCGAATTTAGCCCTCTCTGGACTCTATGTAGACATGCTACAACGTCTACTCCCGCTGGCAAAAGGACGGGTCATTGAACAAACTGAATCGGCAGCCGATTGGGTTTTAGACCGCCAGCTCGACGCCTATGGCCGATTGCAATCTCCGCCACCCGGCTTGCCAAACCTTTCCAATGCAGATTTTGATACTGTCTCAGCGTCAGCCGCAGCCCTGCCCGGCACATATCGCCAAGGCACACGCATTCGAGCGCTCTCTGTCATTCGCGACACGGCCTCCATCAAAGATATAAACATTAGCTCTAGATCAAACGTACAAAATTTCGGCGAAACTTCAGACAGTTCCCTTATGGGTAAGATTTTGGGCTTTGCCCTTTTCGCTCTCGCGCTTGATGCCATCTTCGCCCTGTTAGCCTCTGGCCGTCTTCGCTACTTACAGCTTGGCCGAAGCGTCGCGGCCCTTCTCATAATGGGATTGATTTTCGCCCCGCACGCTATGGCGCAAGATGAAGACCGGATTGCCGAAGCTGCAGCAGCTCTACATCTCGCCTATATTGAAACAGGGGATGCTCGGCGGGATGACCTCTCCCGTGTGGCAATGGAAGGGGTGAAAGAACAATTGGACCTCAGAACCACCATTGAGCCCGCTGGTGTCCACGGCCTCACCGCCGATATGCCGGGATTGGAAATGTATCCATTTCTATATTGGCCTGTTCGGAGAGATGCGCCGAGCCTCAGCCCTGCTGAGCGCCAAAACATAAATGCTTATATGGCCTCTGGCGGTACAATTGTTTTTGATACGGGCGATGAAGGCGACCGTGTTTTACGTGCCGGTGCCCCCCACCCCGGATTAAAACGCATTAGCGAAGGTTTAGATATTCCGCGCCTAACAGAAGTCCCCGAAGATCATGTGCTGACCAAGTCCTTTTATCTTTTACAAGTTTTCCCTGGGCGCTGGGCGAACGGCCCTGTCTACGTCCAAGCTGCAGAAGCCGGCACAAGCGGACGCGATGGCGTCTCATCCGTCATTATTGGGTCAAATGATTGGGCCGCAGGCTGGGCCATCACATCAGATGAAGGCGCCTTGGTCGAGTTAGAAAATGATATTCCAAGGCAGCGCGAATTTGCCCTGCGATTTGGTGTCAATATAGCCATGTACGCCCTGTCCGGTAATTACAAAGCCGACCAAGTCCATGCAGCCGCCCTCGTTGAACGCCTGGGTGCGGGCAAACGTGACCTTCCGGGTGAGACGAAATAATGGAGCAGCTATTCGGAAATTTAGCCTTTGACCCACTCTTACCTCTGCCGTGGGTTATCGGATTAGGCGCGCTTATTTTTATGGCTTCGATTGCTATCGGTATCGGGCGGTTACGCAGTCAATTTACACGTCTCACGGCTGGATTATTTCTCCTCATTGGACTTCTCAATCCGCAATCTGTCGAGGAGGAGCGCGAGCCCTTACGAGATACGGTCATCATGATTGAAGATCGCAGCGACAGTATGCAATTTGGCGGCCGGAGCGAGGCGCTTACGAAAATGACCGCTGAGCTAAAATCTAAATTCAGAGATGATGGCAATTTAGATGTCATTACGATTTCTGTTCCGCAAGATAACGAAGGCACGCTCATCGCCTCAGCCTTGACGGATGCACTGGCAGGCGCGCCGTCAAAACGATTGGCGGGCGTGATTGCCCTTACAGATGGGCGCGCCCATGATATTTCGGAAGCTGTCTCAGGCTTTCTGCCAGAAAACACCCCATTTCATAGCCTCATCATCGGTGAACCCACGGCAAGAGATCGCAGAATTTTCGCAACCAAAGCCCCAAAATTCGGCGTGGTTGGAGAGCAAGCGGAATATGAATTACTCGTAGAAGACCCAGGGTTTGAAGGCGAGCGCGCCCGCATTGAATTAAAACTCAATGGAAATGTAAAAGCCCGCTTTCCCATTACAATTGGCACGCCGCTTTCTATTCCTTTGGAAATTGAACGACGAGGCAGCAATACGGTTGAATTACTGGTCCAAGGGGTTGAAGGCGAGCTCACTCAAAACAACAATTTATTTGTCTCTGAAATTCAAGGCATCCGAGATCGACTAAGAGTTTTGCTCATTACTGGCGAACCTCACAGCGGGGGGCGTGCTTGGCGAAACTTGCTAAAATCTGACCCCGCGCTAGACCTAGTTCAATTTACTATTTTAACCAGCGGGCGCAAAGACACGCGGGCCCGCGAAAATGAATTATCCCTCATCCAGTTCCCCAAGCGTCAGCTATTTGAAGAACGTTTGGATGAATTTGATCTCATAATATTTGATCAATATGAGCGGCGCTCCCTCCCCAGCCGGCGAGGTCGGTCTCGCCCCACCATTCCGCCGCAATATTTTCAAAATATCTCGCATTATGTTGAAGATGGTGGCGCGCTTCTGCTTGCGACAGGCCCTGCCTTTGCAACACAGGCCAGCCTTTATAGAACGCCCCTCGTCTCCGTATTACCGTCGCGTCCAACAGGTGAAATTTTAACGGGAGCCTTCCGTCCGGAATTGAACGATAAAGGAAAACGTCATCCAATCACCTCTGATTTTCAAGGCAATGAAGATCAAGCGTGGGGGTCTTGGTATCGCGTCATTGATAATGACCCTATTGGCGGAGATGTTTTGATGGACGGGCCAGACGGCGTTCCATTATTTGTTATTGATAAAGTCCGCGACGGGCGTGTCGCGATGTTAATGAGTGATCAAGCTTGGCTTTGGGCCAAAGGTCATGATGGCGGCGGGCCCTACCGCGAAATATTCCGCCGCACAGCCCATTGGTTAATGGGGGAACCGGAATTAGACGCGGAGACCCTATCCGGCGTGAGGGACGGAGATAACCTCATCATTACCCGCCGCTCATTAGATAAAGTCGATGAACCTGTTGAGATCATTTCACCAAATGCAAGGCGGAGTAGCGTCACATTAGACAAAATCTCGGACGGATTATATCGCGCAAGCGTCCCACTCGCAGGCCAAGGCGCTTACCGCCTCACGAGTGGAGATGTCACAACAATTGCTGCGGTGGGATCACTCAATCCCAAAGAATATGAAAACCTTTTGCCAACGGAAGAGGTTTTAGCGCCTTTATCAGACGCCACAAAAGGTCTTCTTAAATCTGTTGATTTAGACACTTCAAACCTACCAGATATTCGGCGACCCAAGGCAGGACGGCAAACATCTGGCAATAATTGGATGGGTCTCGTCTCGCATGAGGCGTATACGGTAACACAAAGTCGCCGAACGCCCCTAGCCCCTGGTGTCTTCCTATTTGGATTGTTTTTCCTATTTCTTATATGGGCCTGGCGGAGAGAAGGTCAGTAAGTTCGCTTAGCTTCATGTCTTGTTTAGGATATAATTTCACCTCATATTCAGGATATTCTGTATATAAAGCCTCTCAAGGAATAGAATTCAGAGAGTAGCAATATGCGAAATTCATATCTCATCACCGCCATCGCGCTCGCTGGATTTGGCTTATCTTCCTGCGCAGCCACAAAAGTTGTAACGGCTCCGGTTAAACTAGCCGTGGGCACGACAAAAGTTGTCGGTAAAGCGGCGATCGGCACAACGAAAGTTGTCGGCAAAACGGCAGTTGGTACCACCAAATTTGCCGGTAAAACAGTGATTGGCGGCACAAAATTAGTGGGTGAAGGCTTATGGGCAACTGGTAAGGGCGTATATTACGTCGGCACCGTGCCTGTTAAAGTAACGAATGCGGCCTTAGATACCACAGCTAAGGTTTTAACCATCACAACGCAGGCCGTTGATTTAACGGGAAAGGTCGTATCCGTCTCTCGTGATGTGAATGCAGCTCGTTTAGAGGCTGAACTGGCCGGCCTAAAATCAGCGAAAAATATCCTTTCCGTCTTTGTTGATGCCGCAACTTAGATAACGCAATTGTCAAGCCTGCTCATGTTAGTAGGCTTTGCTAGACCTCCCTTTTTGTGTTATATACTCACAAAAAGGAGTAACCTATGCGTAAGTTTCTGACTCTTATTTCTGCCGCTGCCCTGTTATCAACACCCGCAATTGCGCAAGCTCGCGGATTTGATTCTAACTTTTCGCAAAATGTGGCAGGTCCATATAAATTGGAAATCGTCGTCTCAGAAGATCTGGCACACCGCGCAAATAACTTACCAAAAAAACTCTCAGACCG
Source organism: uncultured Algimonas sp. (assembly GCA_964460585.1). Classification (GTDB taxonomy): domain Bacteria; phylum Pseudomonadota; class Alphaproteobacteria; order Caulobacterales; family Maricaulaceae; genus Litorimonas. The sequence goes on along the minus strand of CAYWSI010000040.1, from coordinate 8,400 downwards.
CAGATCAACCCGGCGTCTCAACGCCGCATTTGCAAATAATGGAAACTATGGTGACAAAGAAATTGAGTTCCTTTTGGAAGATATGGAAAAGGAAATTACGCGAGATTTCGCTAAACGCGGTTTAACCTTATCAGACACCGCGCCTACGCTTCTGCGCGTGACGATTAATAAGGTAAGACCAAATCGACCGACGCATAATCAACTATCTGAAGATATAGGCCTCTCTTTTTCGAGTTTTGGCATCGGCGGTGCAGACGTCTCTGCTGAGATTATTGCGGAAGGCGGAACTGTCGTTGGAACAGCAGACTATGATTACTATTCAAACTTCAACGACAGAATAAATCTTAGTGGCTCGAGCACATGGTTCGATACAAGTCGAGCTTTCTCAAAATTTTCTCGGAGCCTCACCAAGAAGCTAGCCGCGATGAATAGCCCTACTAGCTAATTAAGGCACACCGATTGATTTATGGGTTTGTACTGACAAACGCCATTGCGGATGACGTAAGCAATATTCAAAGGCGGCCTGAGAATGGTACGCCTTTTTTTTTGCCCCCAAATAACTATCATCGCGGGGCTGCAAACAAAAATGCGTGAAAGCCAGCGACTCAAAATCCGAAGGATGGTTTTCATCTTGAGGAAAGACGAGTTTCAATTCATCGCCCGTCACTTGAACTAATTTTGCCTCTGCTTTTGGCGACACGCAAATCCAATCCACGCTGCTCGGCACAGGTAATGTTCCATTTGTCTCCACCGCAATCTTGAAACCTTGGACGTGCAGCGCATCAATAAGGCCATCATCAAGTTGCAAAAGAGGTTCACCACCCGTGCAAACAACCCATTTCTCGCCTTCTCCCATCCAGAGTGCGCCAACTTTTCTCGCAAGATCTCCAGCGTCATATTTCCCGCCATTGACCCCGTCCGTTTTGACAAAGTCTGTGTCGCAGAATTTACAAACCGCGGAGGTCCGATCGGCTTCCAGTCCCGTCCATAAATTACATCCCGCAAACCGTAAAAACACGGCAACGGTTCCCGCTCTCGCGCCCTCACCCTGAACTGTCAGGAAAATTTCTTTGACAGCATAACTCACGCGGTGGCCTCAGAATATTCAAACCATCCCGCTGCTCTTAATTCGCAGGCTGGGCATGTGCCGCACCCATATCCCCAGTCATGTAATTCGGCATGAATACCTTTATAGCAGGTATGGCTTTTCTGACGAATAATTTCGACTAAGGCATCCCCGCCTAGGCTTTTTGATAGGTGCCATGCGCCTGCTTTCGACAAATGCATAAGCGGCGTATGGAGCGTAAATTGGCGGTCCAAGCCTAAGCCAATCGCCTTCATCTGTGCATCTAATGTATCTTTGCGACAATCAGGGTAGCCCGAAAAATCCGCCTCACACATACCTGCCACCAAATGGGTGAATCCGCGACGCCAACCTAAGGCCGCCGCATAGTTTAAGAATATCAAATTTCGTCCGGGAACAAAGGTCGTTGGCAGTCCATTGGCATGGACCCCTATTTCGACATCGCGCGTGAGAGCTGTTTCGCTAATTTGGCCTAAGCCAGCCAAATTTATTACATGGTCATCGCCCAGTTTATCCGCCCAATGAGGAAAGGCATTACGTACGGCTTCCCTCACATCCATCCGGCAAGTCATTTCAATGTCGTGCCTTTGGCCATATTCGAAGCCAATCGTTTCAACTTTTTCAAAATTTTCAAGCGCCCATGCCAAACATGTCGCGGAATCCTGCCCTCCGGAAAATAACAAGCCTGCGGTTTGCGTCTTTGTCGTCATGGGCAGGCGCTTAGCGGATTGGACTCTTTTCGCCAAGCCATCTGCGCACGACTCCGGAATTTAGATTTTAGGTCCCGTCTTCACGGCATGAAATTTGCATGATGTATTCTATGAAAAATCACAGCAAAAAACTCGCTATGCTTAAAGGTAAAAAGCGCTATTTCCTATTGGGTTGGCTTGGGCTGGAGCTTCTAACTCTACCTGCGGCAGCTCATCAAATCGCAAATCGTGTTTCATTTGAAGTTCCCCCGAGAGTGACCGCTGTTGAAATTCCAACCTCAGAGCCCGGCGTTTCTCGCTTTCTTGTTGCCTCCAATGCCGGTTTTGGCGTGAAAGCCAATGACCTTGTCGGCGATATTCAGATTGATGTTCATGTCAGCGGAACTCTACACACGAGCTCCCGATTTGGGGATGCCGCACAATTACCGGGGCCAAAAACCAGCTGCGCTCAAGCGACTGGATTAGAGTCAGATATTTACCTCGCCGACCGGAAAACGGCGGCAACAACTGGAACGCCGCCCGAGCAAGCCGTTATCTTTGAGTTCAATTATGACGCAGAGGCTCGTCCTAAATTTGTCTTCACGCCGGGTAATGATAATGTATCGGCAATCACGACATGCCAAGGCGCAACAAGCTAACCTTCGAGTTCCGCCAGAAACGCTTCGCCAAATCTGTCAAATTTGCTGGGCCCTACACCGCTCACATCCAGCATATCTTCACGCGTATTTGGCTTTCGTTTTACCATGTCAATCAATGTCGCATCAGAGAAGACGACAAAGGCGGGTTTCCCAAGTTGTTTCGCGAAATCCATTCGCAACGCTTTCAAACGATTTAAAAGCTCTGTGTCGCTCTCATTTAGACTGGAGGCTTTCTGAGAGGTTGAAGATCGAGATTTAGATGTCTTTGCTGTACGTTTGACTGTCGGGTCTTTACACTTGAAAGGCTCTCGTCCGTCTAAGACAGCTTGACCCTTCGCCAAGAGTTCCAACCGGCCATAAGATTCCATATTTACATTTAAATATCGCAGAGCGACGGCTTGCCGTAACAGGCCTTGGAACCATGTCTTTGGTTTATCCGACGTCCCGAACTCAGGCAGTTGATCATGCTCAAATTGCAATATTCGCGCAGTCTTTTCCCCGCGGGCCACACCGATGACATGTGTCGCGCCAAATCTCTCTCCTGTCGCTTTTATCGCGCCGAATAATGCCACAGCTTGCTCCGTCGCATCTATCAACTCAGGTGGATTGAGACAGACGTCGCAATTGCCGCAAGGGTCTGAAGTTTCTCCAAAATAGGACATTAAAACCTGACGCCGACATTTCGAGGCTTCGCAATATCCCAAAAGTGCGTCCAGACGGCGATGTTCACGAATTTGATGGTCTGGGTCTGCCCCCTCATCAGCAATAAACTGACGACGCATGCGAATATCATCCATGGCGAAAATTAGGCCCGTTTCCGAAGGCGCGCCATCGCGGCCAGCTCGGCCAATTTCTTGATAATAGGCTTCTAACGAACTGGGTAAGTTTAGATGATAGACAAACCGAACATTAGATTTATCAATCCCCATTCCAAAAGCGATTGTCGCAACAATAACAACGGCGGGTTCCGCGAGAAATCTTTCCTGATGCTCAAAACGGACATCAGAGGATAATCCTGCATGATAGGGCAAGGCATTAAATCCTTGCTCCCTTAGAATTTCCGCGTATTTTTCCGTGTTCTTGCGGGACAGGCAATAGACAATTCCGCTTTCCCCACGCTGCCCTTCCATCCAAGCTAATAATTGTTGGGTACGGTTGGTCAGAGATGACACCGTTAAACTCAAATTTGGACGATCAAATCCATGCACAATGATCTCGCCCTGCCCGGAAAATAACTGAGTGGCGATATCTTTTCGGGTCGACGCATCGGCGGTCGCCGTAAAGGCCGCTATGCGTGAATTTGGGAAAAGGTCTTTTAAGCGACTCAAATCCGCATATTCGGGACGAAAGGCTGGCCCCCATTTTGACACGCAATGTGCTTCATCAATCACGAATAAAGACGGGTCTAAGGCTTTCATCGCGGACAACATGCGCGGCTGCATTAATCGCTCAGGTGAAAGATAAAGGAGTTTCGCCTCCCCTTGCGCAACCGCCTTCCATTGGGCCACATTTTCTTCTCGAGATTGGCCTGAATGAATAGCAGACACAGCTACGCCGTTTGCCCGTAATCCTGCGGCTTGATTATCCATTAACGCTACAAGCGGCGAGATAACGATTGTTGGCTTGTCCAGCAATTGGCTCGGCACTTGATAACAAATGGACTTCCCTGCACCCGTTGGCATGACCGCCAGCACATTTTGGCCTTCCAAAATCAAATCAACAATGTCTGCTTGTCCTGGCCGGAAGGCATTGTGGCCAAAGCTGTCAGATAAAATTTCTAGTGGTGTTCTCATACCTTCTCATTGGCGGGGTTTGCGCCTGCCTTCAAGATGTTACGCAGCAAAGAATGAGGCTTTTACACTTGCCTCACATAGTGCAATAGCGCGCGATATGGTTTCACGTTCCAAAGATTCTTCGCGCAGTTCTGGCACTGCCTATGCTGCGAAAATAGATCAGGATAAAGCAGGGCGTAAAAAAGCCCGCTCTCTTCGTCCTCTCGTAAAGCTCTGGCCCTTCATTCGCCGTTATCCCGGACAACTAATTGCATTTCTAGCTTTCCTCACGCTTTCCGCATTGGGCAGTTTGAGTATGCCTTGGATTGCAAAAATTATCGTGGATTGCGGCTTTGGCGCCAACACTGAAACTATAAAAATTTGCGCCTCTATCGGCAATCAAGACAACCAATCTCTAACGCCATATTTCTTATTTGCGAGCGCCTTTGCTGTCCTCTTTGCGCTCACAGCCTCCTTGCGATTCTTCTTTATCACCCGCTTGGGACAGCGCGTTATTACAGATATTCGCAAAGCTGTTTTTGACAGGCTCACCTATTTATCGCCCGCATATTTTGAACGCGTGCGAACGGGCGAAGTCCTCTCACGGCTGACGACAGATACAACCTTAGTCGAAACCGTCATCACGGGGTCTGTCAGCTTCGCCTTGCGGTCTATTGCGACAATAACGGGCGCCATCATTATGATGTTTTTCATCTCGTGGAAATTAGCCCTCATGGTTTTAGCGATTGCCCCTGCCATGATTTTACCTTTGGTCCTGACGGGTAAGAAAATCAAAAACCACTCCCGCGACGCACAAGACAGGCTTGCCGATGCCTCTGCACGCGCAGGTGAAGCCATAGGCGGCATACAAACGGTTCAAGCCTATACGCAAGAATCTGGCGAACGCGGACTATTTACCGATGAAGTTGAGGCAAGTTATTCAGCTCAGAATAAGCGGATTTTCATACAATCCGCTTTAACCGCGCTTATGTTCGTCATCGCATTTATGGGCATTATTATCGTCCTATATTTTGGCGCGGGATATGTCAGGAACGGCGAGTTGACAGGCGGAAGCATTACCGCCTTCTCATTCCTCGCCTTTCTGGCAATCGGCGGCGCAAGCTCATTGACTGAAACTTTCACGAACCTCTTACGGGCGGCGGGCGCGGCAGACAGGCTCGTTGAAATCTTAGATGAAACGCCCCTGATAACCGCGCCTGAAAACCCCAAAACACTCGGCGCAATAGGCGGTGAGGTGCGTTTCGATGCTGTTGATTTCGCCTATCCAACGCGGCAGGACCGTCCCGCCCTAACCGATATATCACTCGCAATTTCACCCGGCGAGACTGTGGCACTGGTCGGGCCAAGCGGCGCAGGAAAGTCGACTGTGTTCCAGCTCTTGCTGAGGTTTTATGATATTCAAAGCGGCAGCATTACGATTGACGGAACGGATATAGCGCAATTGGCACCCGAAGAACTCCGCTCGCATATCTCCGTGGTCCAGCAAAGCGCGCCCCTCTTTTCTGGAACGCCGTCCCAGAACATTGGTTACGGTAAAACAGGGTCTAGCCAAGACGAAATCGTCCATGCAGCGAAAGCCGCCTATGCGCATGATTTCATCATGGACCTACCCGATGGATATGACACAGATATTGGCGAACAAGGTACAACTCTTTCTGGTGGACAGCGTCAACGCCTTGCTATTGCGCGCGCCATATTGCGAGATGCGCCCATTCTTTTACTAGATGAAGCAACCTCAGCGCTGGATTCAGAATCAGAACAAGCCGTACAAAAAGCCTTTGAGCAAGCCTCCGAAAACCGCACGACCTTAGTCATCGCCCATAGGCTCTCAACGGTGCTAAAGGCGGACCGTATCATTGTCTTAGATGATGGAAAAATTGTCGAAATTGGATCTCATGCTGAGCTCGTCAAGAAAGACGGATTATATGCGCGGCTCGCTAAAATCCAATTCGAGCAAGGAACATCACTCACGCTCTAATCTGACTTTCAATCAATCGGTTAAGACCATCGCCGCCGCGCCATAAAGCGGGACAAAATTAGCCTGTATCAGGCGCACCGGAATATTTTTAACATACCAACTCCCGGGTCCGCGGTCTTTGAACCGAGACGTAAATTCAGACCCTTCGATGAATTTTGCAATATGCCGCGAGACACCCCCGCCAATGACCACGCCGCCAGACGCGCCCTGCGTCACAGCTGCATTCCCAGCGAAGCCGCCGAGGATAGAACAAAAGTGATTTACGGTAATGCGCGCAATTGACGATTTATTCAATTCAGCCGCGCTGACAATTTCGGGCGCTGTCAAACCATTATCAGGACTATCCATAATCGCGCAAATCGCCATATGGAGACGCCCCATACCGGGTCCAGATAAAAGTGTTTCAGCGGAAACAAATGAGAGTCGTTTTGACCAATAGGCTAAAACTTCACGTTCCAGTTCATTCCCGGGGGCAAAAGCCGTATGCCCGCCTTCGGTCGGGATTATGCGTAAAGGCTTTCCGGGTAGAATATAGGACAGGCCCAACCCCGTTCCCGGTCCCAGAACGGCGACAGGTTTCGAATAATCGACCTTCCCTGCAATCAGGGTTTCGAACCCATCATCGGGAATGACGGTCGCGCCATTCGCCATTGCAACGAAGTCATTCAGGACAACAACATTTTCTAAACCAAATTTTTTGCGCAACTCATCTTCCGAGACAATCCAGTTCAGATTTGTCATCCGAATTTCATCGTCAAATTTAGGTCCAGCAAAAGCGAAAGCACCTTGTTTGACGTCAATTTCATGCGCATTTAAATAAGCAGCAACGACATCATTAAAGTGGCCATATTCGGACACAGCAAAACGCTCGGAATGGTGTAGCTCAATCCCACCGGAAGCTGTTCGCTCAGCGAGAGCCAAGCGGCAATTTGTGCCGCCAACATCACCAACAAGCGTCAATTCTTTTGAATTGGCGGTCGGTAAAAGGCTCGGTGCCATTTGGTTATCTGGTACTAGATGAACCAAGGCATATCACCGAGTGTAGACGCTCCGCTTTCCGCATCCGTTGCAATCGCCCGCTGGGCTGCAAACATATTCATGCCTAACGCCGCTAATTGTGGTTGCGGGGGTTGAGAGGCTAAGTCACGTGTCGATAAATCAACACCAACCACTTCAACCCTATTATTGGCTGGGTCTACGCGTATAATATCGCCTGTTTGAACCCGCGCAATGGGGCCGCCCATATGCGCTTCAGGATGAAGATGAATAGCCGCAGGTACTTTACCAGAAGCACCTGACATCCGTCCGTCGGTGACCATGGCCACCTTGAAGCCCTTATCTTGTTGCAAGCCCAAAATCGGCGTCAGCTTATGGAGTTCTGGCATCCCATTGGCGCGCGGACCTTGGAAGCGCAGAACAACAACAAAATCGCGTTCAAGCTTTCCAGCCTTATGCATATCGATGAGATCATTCTGATTGTCGATGACAATCGCTGGGGCTTCCACCTTCCAATTCTCTTCTTTGACGGCAGAAATTTTCATAACGGCACGTCCAAGATTTCCGTCCAAAAGCGCCAGCCCGCCATCTTTCCGAATAGGTTTTTCTACCGTTGTCAAAATTTCAGTATCGAGGCTCTCCTTGGGCCCATCACGCCAAATAACGGTGTCGGGTTCAAGATGCATATTTTTCACAGGTTCTTGCGTATAGGCATGCAGACCGTCGCCGCCCGCAATGGTCGTGACATCCCCTTGCATGAGCCCAGCTTCCAATAGCTCGCCAATGAGATAAGCCATGCCTCCTGCCGCATGGAAATGGTTCACATCCATAATCCCGTTCGGATAGATTTTGCAGATAAGCGGTACAGTGCGGCTAATGGCGGCGTAATCATCCCAATTAATGAGAATACCAGCCGCCCGTGCTATCGCCGCCATATGTATCGTCAAATTCGTTGACCCGCCCGTCGCCATTAAACCAACCAAACCGTTGACAATACTCTTTTCGGAAATAACGTCACAGGCGGGCGTAAAACCCGCGTTTTTACCTTGCGCCATATTCGTGATTTGCGTGGCGCGCCGAACCGCTTGGGCTGTCAGGGCATCGCGCAAAGGTGTATTGGGGTGAACAAAACTGGAGCCCGGTAATTGCATGCCCATGACTTCCATCAACATCTGGTTCGTATTGGCTGTGCCATAAAATG
>CAYWSI010000039.1:0-14792 GCA_964460585.1 uncultured Algimonas sp. | reverse complement strand
TCAAGGGAGGGGAGCGAAATAAATCTACATCATATAAGATTTTCTTTATATACTATTTCGGCGGGCTCTGTTAGAGGGCGGTTCAAAGAGGAGAAGACTATGTCCATTTGGGACGAAATTACTGCGACAAGTGCGAACCGTATCCTGATTTTAGATGGGGCGATGGGAACCATGTTGCAGAAAAAGCAATTAGAGGAGGAAGATTTCCGTGGTGATCGCTTTGCCGATTGGCCTAGCCCGCTAAAAGGAAATAATGACCTGCTTGTTTTGACCAAGCCGTCGGCTGTGCGGTCCGTGCATGATGCCTTTCTGGCGGCGGGAGCGGATATGATCGAAACGAACTCCTTTAACGCGACCTCTATTAGTCAGGATGATTACGGCATGTCCGCGCTTGCGCCGGAAATTGCGAGAGCTTCCGCCATGGTGGCCCGCGAAGCGGCCGATGCGTGGACAAAAAAAACACCTGACAAACCGCGCGCTGTTCTTGGCTCTGTAGGGCCCATGAACAAAACACTTTCTATCTCTCCAAAGGTCGAAGATCCGGGATTTCGCGATGTGACCTTTGATGAAGTCAAAGATGCCTATGTCGAGCAAATTACTGCCATGATTGATATTGTGGATGCCGTTCTTATCGAGACAGTCTTTGATACATTGAATTGCAAAGCCGCGATTGCTGCCTGCCGTGAGACATTTGAAACTGTTGGTTATGAGAAACCCATTATCATTTCTGGTACAATTACGGATCGCTCTGGCCGGACCTTATCGGGCCAGACGGCAGAGGCATTCTATATTTCCATTGCGCATGCGAAACCTTGGGCGGTGGGATTGAATTGCGCGCTGGGCGCAGATGAAATGCGGCCTCATATTGAAGCCCTCAGCCGCGTGGCAGAAACGCGCGTGATTGCTTTCCCGAATGCGGGACTGCCAAATGCGTTCGGAGAATATGATGAAACGCCGTCTGATATGACAGGCCAGATTACGCCTTGGATTGAAGGCGGAACTGTGAATGTCCTCGGCGGCTGTTGCGGGACAACGCCTGATCATATCGCGTCCATTGCGAATGCTGCCGAAGGGCAAGCGCCGCGCGTGCCTGTTGCGCCGAAACCGACCTTGCGTTTATCGGGTCTCGAACCCTTTCAGATTGCGGTCTAAATCATGTCTACGGCGGCTACACAATTTATCAATATTGGTGAACGCACCAATGTCGCGGGCTCGGCCCGATTCAAAAAACTCATCGTCAATAATAATTACGAGAAAGCTCTTTCTGTTGCGCGGCAACAAGTTGAAAGCGGCGCGCAAATCATTGATGTTAATATGGATGACGGGTTGATTGACGGCGCTGCGGCCATGACACGTTTCCTGCAGCTCATGGCAGGGGAGCCTGACATTTCCCGGGTTCCCGTCATGATCGATAGCTCCAAATGGGAAGTGCTTGAGGCAGGTTTGAAATGCGTACAGGGCAAGGCCGTTGTTAATTCTATCTCGATGAAAGAGGGGGAAGAAGAATTTCTCGCTCATGCGCGGAAAGTCCGCGACCTCGGCGCGGCGACAGTTGTCATGGCCTTCGACGAAGAGGGCCAAGCCGAGACAGCAGATGATAAATTCCGGATTTGTGAGCGCGCCTATAATCTCCTCGTCAATGAGGTGAATTTCCCGCCAGAGGATATTATCTTTGACCCAAATATTTTCGCCGTTGCGACCGGGATTGAAGAACATAATGATTATGCTGTTGCCTTCTTCGAAGCGTGTAAGCGTATCAAAGCGAACTTACCGCATGCGCGTATTTCTGGCGGCCTTTCCAATGTGAGTTTTGCCTTCCGCGGAAATAACCCTGTGCGCGAAGCCATGCATTCCGTGTTTCTTTATCATGCCATTCCAGCAGGTTTGGACATGGCGATTGTCAATGCGGGGCAGCTGACAATTTATGATGATATTCCAGATGAGCTCCGTGAGCGCGTCGAAGATGTCATCCTTAACCGCCGCCCTGATGCGACGGACCGCCTACTTGATATCGCCGATAAATATCGAGGTGACGGGAAAGCCAAGACGAAAGTCGTCAATGACGAATGGCGGAAGCTTAGCGTTGAAAAGCGTTTGGAACATGCGCTGGTACGCGGCATTACCGACCATATTGTGGCTGATACAGAAGAAGCCCGTCTCAATGCCGAACGTCCTTTGCATGTCATCGAAGGGCCGTTGATGGACGGCATGAATGTTGTCGGGGATTTATTCGGGTCAGGTAAAATGTTCCTGCCGCAGGTTGTGAAATCCGCCCGCGTCATGAAAGCCTCTGTTGCTCATTTGATGCCTTTTATGGAAGCCGAAAAAGAAGAGCTAGGTACAGCAGGGTCGTCTAACGGCAAAATCCTCATGGCGACCGTCAAAGGCGACGTGCATGATATTGGTAAGAATATTGTCGGTGTTGTTTTGCAATGTAACGGATATGATGTTGTTGATCTTGGTGTCATGGTGCCTTGCGACAAAATTCTCGATGCAGCGATTGAGCATGATGTCGATATGATAGGCCTGTCAGGTCTTATCACGCCGAGCCTTGATGAGATGGTCTATGTTGGCAAAGAGATGCAGCGCCGCGGGATGGACATGCCGCTTTTAATTGGCGGTGCGACAACATCCAAAACCCATACGGCGGTAAAAATTGAACCTTCTTATGAGGCGGGGGCGACGGTTTATGTGACCGACGCGAGCCGTGCAGTCGGTGTTGTCGGCCAGTTGCTTGGTGACAGGAAAGCGGATTATGCGGCTGGGCTTCGAGAAGAATATGCGAAAGCGCGCGAGGCGCATCAGCGTGGTCAAACTGCGAAAGCACGACTGACCCTCAAGGAAGCCCGTGATAATCCATGGACAACAGATTGGGATGCTTACACTCCGCCAAAGCCGAGTTTCCTCGGCACGAAAACGCTGACAGATTATCCATTGGAAAATCTGCGCGAGTTCATTGATTGGACGCCTTTCTTTGCGACATGGGAATTAAAAGGCCGTTATCCCGCAATCCTTGAGAATGATACTTTTGGCGAAGCGGCTCGTGATTTATTCCGTGATGCCAATGCCATGCTTGATCAGATGATTTCTGAAAAATGGGTCAGCGCGAATGCTGTCTTCGGCTTTTGGCCAGCGGAAAAAAATGGTGATGATGTGAAGGTTTTCACCGATGAAAGCCGTTCAGAAACGCATGCGCATTTCCATGGATTGCGGCAGCAAATTTCTAAAGGCACAGCAAGTAAGCCAAATTATTCTATTTCGGATTTCTGCGCCCCTGCGAATGATTATATCGGCGGCTTTGCTGTGACAGCAGGACTTGGCGAAGAAGCGCAATCAAAGCGTTTTGAAGAGAGCGGCGATGATTATAATGCAATCTTGTTTAAAGCGCTTTGTGACCGCCTTGCAGAAGCGTTTGCAGAACATTTGCATCAACGTGTTCGGCGCGAGTTCTGGGGCTATGCTCCCGATGAGACAGCGACAGGTGATGATTTAATTGCTGAGAAATATGCAGGCATTCGCCCCGCACCCGGTTATCCGGCACAGCCAGACCATACGGAAAAAGCGACTTTGTTCCGACTATTAGACGCGACGGCTGAAACAAATATAGAGCTGACGCAAAATTTCGCTATGCATCCTGCAAGTTCTGTTTCAGGATTATATTTCTCTCATTCTGACTCCGTTTATTTCGGCGTTGGCAAGATTGAGAAAGATCAAGTTGAAGATTATGCGCGCCGTAAAGATATGAGCCTTGAAGATGTTGAGCGTTGGCTCGCGCCTATTCTCAACTATTAATAAAAAAGCCCGCAAATTTTTTAGCGGGCTTTTCTGATTTTATTTAACGGCCAAATATAGGTTTTGACCTTGCCGCTCGACGCGTAGTGCATAGGGGCTGTCACCGCTCTCAATCGCGTCTTCAAAATCAGCTAGGTCTTCGATATCTGTTCGTCCAACTCGGCGAATAATATCACCTCTGCGAAGGCCGGACCGATACGCGCGTGAGCCGCGATCAACGGACGCCACATAAACACCATCTTCACCGCCGCGAAGCTCTAGGTCATCAGGAATATTAGAGATGCTTGCGCCGTCAAAGGCTTCCATAGTGGCTTCGTTGTCATCTTCTGAATCGGCGGATATCGTTTCTTCGTCAACTTCGGGGGCTGATTCAACAGTAATCCGTGTTGTGCGGCGTTGGCCATCGCGTAGATAGGTCAAGCTTGCACGTGTACCCGGTTGCATCAGGCCGACGAGATTTCTCAGGTCATTATTGTCTAAAATCTCTTCGCCGTCGAATTCGATAACGATGTCTTCGGCTTTCAATCCGGCTCTTTCTGCTGGCGTGTCTTCACCAACACCTGCGATAAAGGCACCGTTCAGTGATTTCAGGTTGAGTGCGTCACGTAAATCCGGCGTGACGTTCTGAATGTTGACTCCAATGCGTCCGCGCCGGACTTCTCCATTTTCACGTAATTGTTCGACAACATTTTTGACTGTACGAACAGGAACGGCAAAGCCGATTCCATTATTGCCGCCAGACCGCGAGACGATGGCCGTATTAATACCGATAAGTTCGCCTTTAGAATTGATAAGCGCACCGCCAGAATTGCCAGGGTTGATCGAAGCATCTGTTTGAATGTAATTCTCATAACGGTTTCCGCCGCCTGTCTCGCGGCCAATTGCTGACACAATCCCGGATGTCACAGTTGAGCTTAATCCAAAAGGATTTCCGACCGCGACGACATAATCACCGACACGTGACTGTCCTGATGATGCGAGTTTTAAGGCTTTAAGATCGTCACCGTCGATTTTGAGTAACGCAATATCTGTGTCAGGGTCTGACCCGACTAATTCAGCTTCAAATTCACGGCGATCATTTAGCGTGACTGTAATTTCATCGGCACCCTCGATGACGTGATTATTTGTAATAATAAGACCTTCACGGGCGTCAAAAATGACACCAGATCCCGCGCCCGCGCGAGGTCTTTGGTTTCGGCCTCGACTATTCGGGAGGCGTCCGCCAAAAAAGCGCTCCATTAATTCTTCTTCCGCAGATTTTTCTCTGTTGTCCGTGCCTGCTTCCTCAAGGGTTCGAATGGAGACAACAGCGGGTGTAACCTGCTCTAGTAGAGGTGCCATTGTTAATACGCCGCGTTGCGGGTCCACGGTCATGGCTTGTGAACGTGTGCTAATCTGTGCGTCGGCTGAGCTTTGAAAAGCGAGGGGGGAGATGATCAGCGCAGTGGTAGCTGCGCCGAGAAGCAAAATGCGGTTCATTGTCGTGTCCTTTAATTTGACTGACGAATTCCTTTTATAATTTAAGTAGCTTTTTAGGTCATGCAATATGGCGGTACAGAATCTAAACATGAATTAATTGTGACCGAATTGTAATATTAAGTGCTAGGTTCTTGTAAATTTCTCGCGACTGGGTGCTCTGGGTCCAGCAAGCCACAATATTCAAATGCATCCAGCCGTAAAATTCCAATCGCGACATCCCGCTTGCCTTGGTCACCATCAATTTCGGTCTCGAGAGCAGGAGAAATCGAGTCATATTTAATCGCACCGGGTTTTTGCCCGATGTCAAAAAGTCTGTTTTCTACGCATGTGCAATCCTGAGGGCTGGCTCCAACTTCAATTATTCTTGCCGGGCAGGCTAAGCGTTTTGCTTCTGCGCGTGTAATTTTATCTGAAGCCGATGGGTCAGTCTGGGGTGCAGTCGCACAAGCTGTGAGAGTAAGGGCAATTGTTATGCTGGGAATAGCGCAAAATTTCATCATTGGTTTGCCTGTCTAAATATGGCGAGCTGGCATTAATTTGACTCAGCTTTATATGCTGCACAATGGCGAGGCACAGAGTAAAAGACAGACGCATATAAAGACAGCAATGAATCTATCACGCGCCCTCTTTTCATCTGGCTTAATCCCTGATTAAAAGCGTGTATGAAAAAATATCTCCTGCTCCCACTCATTCTTTTCCTCTCAAGCTGCGCACCGCAATCGAATGACGGGTCGAAGTCTAATCCGCTGACTGGATTTGAGTTGCGTGAAGGGTTCATTGATATTCATGTCGATGAAGAGACGAACCGTGTCTTTGCGCGGCTTCCTGAACCACAGGAAGACGGCGTTAGTTTGCGCCTCATACATTCTGCGCGCTTGACGGCTGGGCTTGGTTCAAACCCTGTCGGATTAGATCGCGGATGGGGTGAGGGCGGCCGCATTATCACCTTTCGCAAAATGGGTGATAAAGTCATCATTGAGGAAGAAAATCAGCGTTACCGCGCAAGTGCGGATAACCCTCTCGAAGCCCGCGCGGTAAAAGAGAGTTTCGCGCGCTCATTTCTCGCCGCACTCCCTATTGTTGAGCAAGGAAGTGAAGGCACGCTGGTTGATATGACGGCGTTTTTGACATCGGATAGTTTGAACCTTGTTCAATATTTAAAAGATGCCGACCAAGGTAGTTTTAAGGTCGCGAAGGACAGAACTTTTGTGGATACGGAAAAGGCTTATGCCTTCCCTGACAATGTCGAAATTGATGTCTTTTTCACCCTAAGTTCTGCTGACGCTGGGCAAGAGGTTGCGACAACGGCGGCCAATGGCAAAGACGCAACCCTCATTCAGCATCATAGCTTTGTGCGTTTGCCCGAGGCAGGGTTTGAGCCATTAATTTCAGACCCGCGCGCAGGCGTCATTGAACAAACCCATTATAATTATTCTGCGCCTTTATCGGCGAATATCGAAACTCGCTTTGCGCGGCGTTACCGGTTGGAACGTGACGCGGACGGCAATGTCGTCAAGCCCATTATCTTTTATATCGACAGCGGCGCACCGGAACCTATTCGCTCTGCGCTGGTTGAAGGCGCGCGTTGGTGGGAAGAGGCTTTTGAAGCCGCAGGCTGGGAAGGCGCTTACCGCGTTGAGCTTCTACCCGAGGACGCGCATCCGCTCGATATTCGTTATAATACGGTGCAATGGGTGCACCGCCAAACGCGCGGCTGGTCTTATGGCGGAGGCGTCTCTGATCCGCGTACGGGCGAGATGCTAAAAGGTCATGTGAACCTTGGCAGCCTGCGCGTGCGGCAAGACCGTATGATTTTTGAAGGTCTTCTCGGCGCTGCGAAAACAGATAGCGGCGATGCGGATGATCCCGTGCAATTGGCGTTGGCGCGTATTCGTCAGCTCTCCGCCCATGAGGTCGGACATGCGCTCGGCTTTGCCCATAATTTTGCAGGCAGTTCTGACGATAAATCTACGGTTATGGATTATCCCGCGCCAGATGTGCGGCTCATCGATGGAAAGCTAGATGTATCCAACGCGTATGGTGTCGGTATTGGAGAATGGGATAAGGTCAGTGCAGCTTGGCTCTATGGAGATTTATCACCAGAGGATAGAGAGACGCTTCTGAAAACGGCGGAGTCCAACAGCCTGACTTTTGTGGCTGACTTAGACGCGCGGAGTTCTGGTACGGCGCATCCTGACGCGAGTGTATGGGATAATGGGTCGGATCCCATCGCGAGCCTCAAAAATATTATGGCTGTGAGGGCATTCGCATTGGAGCGCTTTGGGCCAGATAATTTGCCTGAAGGCCGCCCGCAGTCAGATTTAAACGCCGCGATTGTCCCGATTTACCTTTATCATCGTTTCCAAACAGCGGCGACGGCGAAGCTCATTGGCGGTGTATCTTTTACCTATGGTGAAGATGCAGGCCCGGGCCAGGTTGTACCGCCGGCGCGCCAGAGAGCCGCGTTGAACGCTGTGTTAGATACGATAGATCCGAAGGCGCTTGATTTGTCTGATGAGGTCCTATCCCATCTCACGCCGCGCCTCGGCTCTTGGAGCTTTGCAGATAATGATCGCGAGCTATTTCGTAAGACCGCCTATCCCGCGTTTGATACGATTAGCGCGGCAGAGACTGCGGCAGATTTGACATTTGATGTGCTTCTACACCCACAGCGCGCCGCGCGTCTGGTAGAGTTTCATCGGCGCGATGCAAATAACCCGTCATTGGACTATCTATTAAAACAAACAACGCAGCGTGTGATGTCTGCATCTCCTAACGGACGGACGGGCGAAATCGCCTTTGCGATTCAAGCACGCTATGCTTTTGCTTTGATGGAACTGGCAGAGAGTGACAGCAGCCCAGCTGTGAAGGCTGCGGCTCTTGGCGCGCTGAATGATATGGGGGCAGGTTTAGGCAGGCGTGCAAATTCGAAGAACGCATGGCTGCTCGACCGAATTGCAGCCTTCCGTTCGCGCTCCGCGCCTGATGCAAATCCGGTTACGCCTGCGAAAGCCTTACCACCCGGCAGCCCGATTGGGTCTGAGTGATGGTGCTCCATAAAGGGAGCTGCCATTGCGGCGCCGTGCAATTCGAATTTGACGCGCCTGCCAAAGTGGATGTGACGGATTGTAATTGTTCGATGTGCAGCATGATGGGTTATGAACATGTCTTCGTTCCGCAAGATAATTTGCGTTTTCTCTCTGGGGAAAGCGCGCTGACGGAATATAGATTTAATACAGGACAAGCCGTGCATATGTTCTGTAAGACCTGCGGCATAAAACCCCTCTACCGTCCGCGCAGTCATCCAGAAGCATGGAGCGTGAACCTGCGCTGTGTTGAAGCCGGGACACTGAGTATCACCAAACGAATTCCGTTCGATGGTCAAGATTGGGAAGGGAATATTGCTGCATTGAAGGAACAAACTTGAAACAGTGCATTGCAGTATACACCGCCAAACCCTAACGCCCCCTTATGACGAATAGTTTCCAACCTCTGTCTGGCCTTGGCCAAGTTGCTGATCAATATGAGGCCGTGTTTTGTGATATATGGGGCGTTATCCATAATGGCCGTGACGCCTATTATGAAGCTTGCGACGCTCTTGAGCGGTTCCGTGAACATGCGCCCGTTGTGATGATTACGAATATTCCAACGCCGAGCATCGGCGTGCCGGATAGTTTTCGGCGAATAGGCGTACCGGGCGAGTTTTACGACGCGATTGTAACTTCGGGCGATGCCGTCATTGACTCGCTTGCGCGCCGTGCACCTGGGCCTGCCTTTAAGATTGGGCCCGAGCGGGATGACCCGCTTTATGCGGGGCTCGAGCTGAATTTCACGGATTTGGACAGTGCCGCCTTTATATCCTGCACGGGGATGTATGATGATAATGAACATCCTGATGATTACGCGGAGTTACTCGGCGAAGCCCGCGAACGAAATCTACCGATGATCTGTGCCAACCCTGATATGAAAGTCAAATTAGGCGAAAAAGTCATTTGGTGCGGCGGAAAGCTCGCGAAGAATTATGAAGAAATGGGCGGTGAAGTTATCTATGGCGGCAAGCCGCATGCACCCATTTACCGTCTCTGCCGCGCATGGTTGGATGAGCTTATGGGACATGTGCCCGCGCCGGAGAAAATTCTCTGTATCGGTGATAATATCTTCACGGATCTTGTCGGTACACAGCGTGAAGGGATGGACTGCCTGTTCATCCAAGATGGGCTGCATGGGGCCACAGAACAGAAGTTCAAAGCCCTTATGACCCAGCATGACATCACGGCCCGATATATCGCGCCAAAACTGTCTTGGTGATTAGCTTATTGTAGCGAGCATGCTTAGGTGCCTAAATTTGCCATAGAAAGCGCTGTCTTACCCTGCTAAGGCGAATCTTATGACTGGCAACATCAAATATTTTCTCGAAGACTTGGAAGTCGGAATGACGGCTAAGACTCATGCGGTCATTACCGAGGACATGATTGACACCTTTGCTGACATCACGGGTGACCACAATCCTATACATATTGATGAACAGGCAGCGAAAGCGGCAGGCTTTGAAGGGCGTATTGCACATGGCGCCCTTTCGGCGAGTTTTATTTCAGCTGTTTTGGGCAATGATTTGCCTGGGCCGGGCGCTGTCTTTGTTGAACTTAACCTTCGGTTTCGTAAACCCGCTTTAATCGGGGACGAAATCACAGCGATTGCTGAGGTCGTAGAAATCAATGAACGGACTGGCCGTGTTAAAATGCGATGCCATTGCGAAGTTGATGGAAAGAAAATTTGCCGCGGGGATGCAGGTGTCTTCGTACAGAAGCGGCCAGCCGAAGACTAAGCCGCGTGAAAACGCTTCAAACCTATTCAAATCTTGCTAAGGCCGATAAGGGCGCAGTCATCGCGCTTGGCAATTTTGATGGTCTGCACCGCGGGCATCAGGCCGTTATCGCGCGGGCTCAAGTCATCGCGGATGAGATTAACGCCCCGCTAGGGATTGGTTTGTTTCGGCCTCATCCCTACCGGTTTTTTAAACCAGGTGCGCCGCCTTTTCGCTTGATGAGCCCCCGTATTCGCGCACAAGTCATGGCCGAATTGGGCGTGAAATTCCTCTATGAAATTCCATTCGATGAGGCTTTGCGCGATATGGATGATACCCAATTCGTTGAGCAGGTTCTGCACCAAGGTCTGGGTATTCGCCATGTTATTGTTGGTGAAGATTATGGCTTTGGCAAAAATAGATGCGGTAATGTAGAAAGCCTGACACGGCTTTGCGGCGCGCGCGGGATTGGCGTGACAGCGATTGCCCCTGTCGGTCTTCATAAATTATATGGCAAATATGGCTCGACTGAAATTCGCAAAGCGCTGCGGGACGGAGATGTGTTTCACGCTCAGCATATGTTGTCCCGTCCGTGGATTATCGACGGTATTGTGCAGCAAGGGCAACGACGCGGCCGTACGATAAATTTTCCGACGGCTAATCTGGAATTTGGCGACCTTGTTCGGCCAAAATTCGGTGTTTACGTTGTTGAAGTGCAAATAGAGGGTGAGAAGATGTGGAGGCCTGCGGTTGCCAATACGGGAAGCCGTCCAACTGTCGAAGGTGAGGCGGCGCGATTAGAAGTTCATCTCCTCGATTTCAATCGAGATCTTTATGGTCAACACATTGACGTCCGCTTTCGAAGTTTCATCCGCGCAGAGAAAAAATTTGAGAGTTTTGAGGCGCTGAAGAAACAAATTCAAAGGGATGCAAATGGCGCTCGCGCTATTCTAGGAATATCAAAAGAGTCATAGAAGCGTCTGTTTTACCAGCCTAAATTTCTAGTGTTTCTTATACAATTAAGCCCTCGTTAGCTTATTCTTATTAAGTTCATCAAACTTGATTCACGCAGGCGCGCGATAGAGAGTTTACTTCATGATAGATACTGAATTAGAAGATATTCTAACGGTTTTGGCCATTGGCGTTTATGCGGATAAGCGAATTTTCGCCAGCGAAATACAAGCCTTTACGCGGTCTGTATCTGGCGTTGAATTATCTAAGCGTGAAAATTCGAAGGTTTCCGGTGCAAAAGCGTTGATGTGGTTCGAGACGCACAAAGATGACATTCGCGCCAAATTTGATGGCCCGCGCCCAGAGTTTGATGCTTGGATTGTCCCAATCCTAGAGCGCGTTTCCGAACATGGAAATATAGATGAGCTTATACGCCTTCTTGATACGATTTCTGTGGCGGATGACGAGTTTCACATCAGTGAAAAGGCCTTTATTGTGCTCGCCAAGAAAGCCTGGGGACGAAACAAAGCGTCCGAACTCTCTTAATTGTCTTTGTAGATAATTCCGCCTTTCATCACGAAATCCACATCCATAAGTTCAGAGATATTGTCGCGCGGGTCGCCGTCTACGCCAATGAGGTCGGCATATTTCCCAGCTTCCAATGTTCCAATAACATGATCAAGTTCAATATGTTTCGAGGCCACAACTGTTGCTGCCCGAATAGCTTCTGTTTCGGACATGCCAGCTTGAACCATATATTCAAATTCTTTGGCATTGCCGCCATGTTTGCTGACGCCCGTATCTGTGCCGAACGCGATGGTTATACCGCTATTATAAGCCAAGGCTAACATATCAAGCATTTTAGGACCGACTTCCTGCGCTTTCTTATAACTGGCTGGCGGAAGGAAATCCCACTCTTTGACGGTCATGCCTGCGAGGACTGTTGGGACCAGAACAGCGTCATTTTCTTTGAATAGCCGCGTTGTTTCCGCATCCATGAATGTACCGTGTTCAATTGATTTTACGCCGGCTCTCAGCGCAGCATCAATGCCGTCTTTCCCGTGGGCATGGGCGGTGACCTTGCGGCCCATAGAGGCAGCTGCATCGACAATTGCGGAGAGCTCATCATCTGTCATTTGCTGGCCTGTGCCTGCATTTGTGTTGGAGAGCACGCCGCCCGTTGAGGCGATTTTGATGAGGTCTGCGCCGTTCTTAATCGCGAGCCGCGTCGCGCGGCGGCAATCATCTGCACCATCGCAATTTGTTGGGCTTTGGAAGTGCTCTAAAATATCAGCCCGGTATCCGTTTAATTCGCCGTGGCCGCCTGTGATGCTGACATTGCCAGAAGCGCGAATATGGGGTCCCGGAACTTTCCCGGCTTTGATAGCGCGAGATAGGGCTTTAATTTCTGGTGGCCCGCCAACATCTTGCACGGCCGTGAAGCCCGCCATGAGCGTTTTTTTGGCGTTATGAGCGGCGTCAAAGGCGACGTCTCCGGGTTCTTTGGTGAAAGTTTCTAGGCGACCATTTGGATTCCATTCGCCGCGCAAATGCACATGACTATCGATTAGGCCGGGTAGATAAAACATATCCGTGCCGTCAATGATTGTCGCGTCATTATCTTCAATAAACCCAGCTTCGATTCCGACTATTTTTCCCTCATGGATAATGATGGTGTGATCTTGCTTCACATCTTCCCCGGGAACGACCATAACGTGACCTGCATGGATAAGCGTATAATCGGAGTAATCCTCGACCTCATTTTCTTCCGCGAAAGCCGCAAAGCCGACGCCAAAAGCGCCGATGGCTAATGAGGAGAAAAGGGCCGTGGTCAAAAGCGTTTTATAAGTCATCCGACTTGTTAACACATTGTTAACGAGTTGGAAGCGAGTTCCCCCAAAAGGCGAAACACATTTTTTTGACTATATTATCTGGCCCTATGAGCTTTTCAGAGCATGATGCGCGATATCCGTGCGGAACTGCTTTTGGGACCATTTTATGTCCTCAACCGCTGCATAGGCTTTATCCACGGCGTCTTTTAGCGTTTCACCAGACGCCGTGACATTGAGAACGCGGCCGCCATTTGCTTTTAATTTGCCGCAATTAGTGCCTCGGCGTGTGCCTGCATGAAAAACAACAACGCCTTCTTTTTCATTGGCGTCTTCGACCCCGTTGATAATTGTGCCTTTTTTATATGTCCCGGGATAGCCTTCGGCAGCCAGCACGACATTGGCGACAGGCTCTTCGAACCAAGCCGGCGGGTCGATTTTGTCTAGGTCTCCAGCTTCAGCGGCGAGCAAAATTGGGAGAAGGTCAGATTGCAGACGCCGCATGACGACTTGGCATTCTGGATCGCCAAAGCGGGCGTTATATTCGATGAGCTTCGGGCCGTCGTCCGTTATCATTAGGCCAGCAAATAGCACGCCTTTGAAGGGATGGCCGTCTTTCGCCATGCCGTAAACTGTGGGCTGGATTATTTTCTCCATGACGGTCGTTAAAACCTCTTCTGTGAAAACAGGGGCAGGGGAATAGGCGCCCATACCTCCCGTATTCGGGCCTTTATCGCCATCAAAGGCACGTTTGTGATCTTGCGCTGCGATGAGGGGAAGGGCGGTTTTGCCGTCAGAAATGGCAAAAAAGCTGGCTTCTTGCCCGTGCATAAATTCCTCGATGAGGACAGTTTTAGACGCGTCGCCAAATTTGCCTGAGAAGAACGCCTTCAATTCCTCTTCCGCTTCTTTGAGCGTTTCAGGAATCACAACGCCCTTACCTGCCGCCAAACCATCCGCTTTCAAAACGTAAGGCGCTTTCATCGTTTTCAAAAAAGCCTTGGCGTCTTTCATGTCTGTAAAAACACCATAGGCCGCCGTCGGAATTTTATATTTATCGCAAAGGGCTTTTGTGAAAGCTTTGGAGGACTCCAGCTGCGCAGCCGCTTGGCTTGGGCCAAAAGTCTTTACGCCCATATCAGTCAGAGCATCCACAATGCCCATCGCTAATGGCTGCTCTGGACCCACAACAACAAAGTCATAGGCTTCGCGCTGAACAAGTGCGAGTATGCCAATGATGTCATCTGCTTTGATATCTACAATATCCGCAACCTCTGCGATGCCCGCATTTCCAGGCGCGCAATGTAGGGTCTCTACCAGAGGAGACTGCATCAATTTCCAAGCCAGCGCATGTTCACGTCCGCCAGATCCAATAAGAAGTAGTTTCATGTTAAATCTCGTAAAACTCTAATGAAGGTGCCGCCTCATATGCGGACAGAGCGCGCACGGCAATCGGGGAAGGGCATCTCATTCACATTTTCGTTTACAGTACCTGCTGAATTGCGGCTTGTGACGTACCGCGCACAGGATTAAAGCCCGTCCCATGTCAGGACCATCCGCTTCAAACCCGCAGACCATATCCTCCAAGGCACAGATGATAGACCATCTAGCCTCGGGCTCTAAACCCAAAGCCGATTGGCGAATTGGAACAGAGCATGAGAAAATTGGCTTTTGTAACGCAAAGAAACTGCCTTTGCCTTATGATGGCCCCTGTTCCATTAAAGCTATGCTGGAAGGTCTCCAACGCTTTGATTGGACCCCTGTTACGGAAGGTGGCAATCTGATTGCTTTGAAACGGGACGGTGCTTCTGTGTCTCTTGAACCTGGAGGGCAGTTAGAGCTCTCTGGCGCGCCCTTAGAAAATATTCATCAGACCTGCGGGGAAGTCTCTCGGCATTTGCGTGAGGTCCGTGAAGTCGCGGATGAAATCGGCGCCG
>CAYWSI010000038.1:0-14807 GCA_964460585.1 uncultured Algimonas sp. | reverse complement strand
TTGCTTGGGTGAAGGCGCTCGAAATCGACACGGTCGAAGGCTACCGCGCCTATATCGCCGACTTCCCGAATGGCCGTCATGTCGAAGATGCACAGCGCCTTATCAATGAATTTGATGAAGAGGCGTGGAAACTCGCCGATGAGCGCGACACAATCGAAGGCTATGAGGATTATCTCGAAAGCTGGCCAGAAGGCCTGCACGCCACAGAGGCGCGCGAGCGTATCGCCAAGAAAAAGGCCGAGGAAGAAGCCCGCCGTAAACAAGCGGAAGAAGCGGCGCGGCGCGAAGCGGCAGCTTGGAAAACGGCGGCAGAAACAAATACAATTCCGTCTTATGAAACTTATCTTGCGTCATTCCCAACAGGGAAAAATGCCTCCGAAGCTCAAACCCGAATTGAACGTCTGCGCGCCGAAGCAGCGCGGCAGCAAGCTTCCGCTGCGGATGAGGCAGCCTGGAACGCGGCGCGCGCAACAGACACCGCTGATGCTTATCAACAATATCTCACAAGTTTTCCGCAAGGCGCGCATGTGCCTGAGGCCATAGCTAAATTGGAAGAGCTGCGTCCCGGCCCCGGGAAGACCTTTAAAGATTGCGCGGTCTGTCCCACCATGGTCAGCTTGCCGGCGGGCACAGCGGAGCTAGGTGCACCAAATTCGGATAGCAAAGCCAAGCCAAATGAAAAACCTGCGCGGCCTGTGACCTTTACCAACCTCTTTGCGATTGGGGTGACCGAAGTGACCTTTGAGCAATATGGGGCCTGCGTCGGCGCAGGCGGATGTAAATCCTTGCCGGGTGATAATGGATGGGGACAAGGCAGTCGTCCTGTTATCAATGTGAGCTGGTCTGACGCTGTGGCCTATGCGCAATGGCTGTCCAATACGACGGGCAAGAATTATGGTCTGCCCTCTGGCGCGCAATGGGAATATGCGGCGCGGGGCGGTAAAACCGATGCGCTGATTGGCGGCTCGCCTGCTGCGCTTTGCGCCTTTGCCAATGGCGCGGCCAAAGAATCTCAACTGCCATGGGCGAATGAGGCCTGTACGGATTTGGCAGGGGATAGAACTTTGCCCGCAGGCTCGCTGTCCAAAAACGGCTTTGGCGTTGCAGATATGATTGGGAATGTCGCGGAGTGGGTTTTGGACTGTAATACGCTAAACCTGCGCGACGCGCCGGTTGACGGCAGTGCGGATGCGCGCGGCTCTTGTTCGCAGCGCATTGTGCGGGGCGGGTCTTGGTTCTCTGGCCCGGATGATTTGCGTTATAGCGTGCGGGCGGTGCAGAGACGCGGCGATACGAATGACTTTACAGGCTTTCGGGTGGTCCGAAATTAGCGCCGTTCATCCGTGTTGTTTTAGGTAACGAACTATTCATCCCGCGCTCAGCCAAAATATGCTATGGCTGCGCCATGATGATACGTAGTTTGACAATTTCGGTCCTTTTCGCAGTGCTGGCGCTGCCTGCCTATGCGCAGGATTCTACCCCTGATGTGCCGCAAGATAATCCGCAAACGCGCCAAACCGATGAAGATGAAGACGCTTATCGCCGTTCGCAAAGACGCCGCGATACGGGGGATATATTCGAAGATATCGACATTAATAGAAATCCGAATGGCGGCGGCGGGCTGATAGGTCCAGAGGTCAAAGCCATTGACCGTTTGGACCCAGACTCGCGTCGTCACCTGAATAAGCAGCGGGCTAAAGCCCTTGCTGAAGCAGCCCCTGGAGAGCCGATTGATGCGGCTTATGAGCCTTCGGAGGCGGCGAAAACAGATGATTATATCGCCAAGCAAGAAGAAGCGGCTTGGGAAGAAATGGTCCGTGAAGCCAATAGCGGAATCGGCATTATTCAAGGTCCGCAAGGCGGAGGCCAAGGCGGTCAAGGTGGACAGGGCCAAGCTGGACAACAGGGTCAAGGTGGTCAGCAAGGTCAGGGCGGCCAAGGTCAAGATGGTGATCAATCTGGCCAAAGTAGTACGCCATCCGTTTTACGGGGCGGTTCATCTAGCTCTGCTTCGGCGATTTTAAATCAAATTAAAGGCCGGGCAGGCGGCGGCGGGACCTCTCCGCAAGGCCAGCCCGGTGGCGGCCAGTCGCCTCAAGGCCAGTCGCCTCAAGGTCAGGGAGGGCAAAGCCAAGCGCCTCAGGGCCAAGGTGGACAAGGGCAAGCTCCGCAAGGTCAGAACGGTCAAGGTCAATCTCAGGCTCAAACGCCGGGTCAGGGTAACCAAACGGGTCAATCCCCCCTTGGTCAAGGCCAACAAAGTGGGGGCCAATCCGGTTCTTCGACGTCTGCAGCCTCTGTTTTAGATCAGATTTTAGGCCGCTCTGGTGGTGGGGGTGGAACATCTCCACAAGGTCAAACTGGGCAAGGTCAGACAGGTCAAAGCCCTCAATCTGGCCAAGGTCAATCCGGTCAAGGCACACAACAAGTTCAAGGCCCTCTGGGTCAGTCCCCAGGCCAAGGTCAATCTCAAGGTCAGGGCGACTCTACACAAAGAGGCGGGTCTGCTAGCTCAGCTTCTGCGATTTTAAATCAGATCAGAGGCGGTACGGGCGGCAGCGGGACAACTCCGCAAGGCCAAACAGGTCAAGGCACACAACCGGGTCAAGGCACGCAATCTGGGCAAGGCACACAACAAGTCCAAGGTCCTTTGGGTCAATCTCCGGGTCAAACGCAAGGTCAGTCTCAGGGTCAGGGCGATTCTACCCAACGAGGCGGGTCTACCTCCTCAGCCTCTGCGATTTTAAATCAGATCAGAGGGTCCGGCGGCGGCGCGCAACAAGGTCAAGCCCCGAGCGGGGCTCCTACGCAGGTGAGTTCTCAAAATCAGAGCCAAACTAATCAATTTGGACAAAACCCCGCGCAGGGCCAATCTCAAAGTCAATCGCCTCAAGGACAAGCACAATCTCCGTCTAGCTCTGGGTCCGAGGCATCCGATGCCGCTGCTGCTGCTCAAGCTGCGGCCCAAACCGCTGCCGAGGCTGCTGCTCGTGATAGAACCTTTAACCCGCTGGAGCTTCAACGTGATGAGATTGAGCGCGAGGAGACAGGCGGCCGCACCAGCGCCTCCGATTTCCTAAATCGCGGGAAGTGATTAGCGACCTCACCCTCGGGTCCATGTTAATTAAAATATAAGCAGCAAATAAAAAGCCGCTCCGTGCAATTTGCACCAAGCGACCTTTTCTTTATCTATATATTTGCTTGAGTTTACTCAGCGGCGACCTTGGCTTCCGTTGCGAGGTTCCGCAACACATAGTGCAAAATGCCTTCGTTCTTATAATACTCATGCTCATTATCTGTATCGATACGCACATTGGTTGTGATGGTTTTTGTCTTTCCGTCAGGGAAGGTAATCTCAACCTCGAGCGTTCCGCGCGGGCTGAGCTTTTCAATGCCGCCGATAGAGACAGTCTCATCGCCTTTCAGTCCGAGACTTTCCCAGCTATCGCCCTCTTGGAATTCTAGCGGCAAGACGCCCATTCCAATAAGGTTAGAGCGGTGAATCCGTTCAAAGCTTTGCGCGATGACGGCTTTTACGCCGAGCAGGATTGTGCCCTTCGCGGCCCAGTCACGAGATGAGCCATTGCCATATAATCCGCCTGCGAAGATCACGAGGTCTTTCTTATCCGCCGCATATTTTTGCGCCGCATCAAAGATGGGCATGACATCGCCCGTCGGGACATATTTTGTTACCCCGCCCGTCGTGCCAGGCGCCATTAAGTTTTTAATGCGAATATTGGCGAAGGTGCCGCGCATCATAACTTCATGGTTTCCGCGGCGAGAGCCGAAGGAGTTAAATTCTGGTTTCGGCACTTTATTATCATTGAGATAATCGCCTGCAGGCCCGTCATGTTTAATCGCGCCAGCTGGGCTGATGTGATCTGTCGTGATGGAATCGCCGAGAAGCGCCAAGATGTTGGCCTCTTTAATGTCCTCGACAGGATCGGGCGTGGCGCTCATGCCGTCGAAATAAGGCGGGTTGCGGACATAAGTTGATTTTGGTTTCCAATCATATGTCTTGCCGCCAGAGACTTTAATGTCGCGCCATTGCTTGTCGCCTTTAAAGACATCGGCATAGCGTTCTGTGAACATTTTGCGGGTGATGATTTTCCGCACGACCTCTGCGATTTCAGTTGATGTTGGCCAGATGTCTTTGAGGAAGACATCATTTCCGTCAATATCAACACCAAGCGGATCTGTATCAAAATCATGATGCATGGACCCCGCCAGTGCGTAAGCGACAACAAGCGGCGGTGAGGCGAGGAAGTTCGCTTTAATATCTGGCCCAATTCGGCCTTCAAAGTTCCGGTTTCCAGAGAGTACAGAACAAGAGACGAGATCGCCGTCCGCAATGGCTTTGGAAATTGGCGCGGCGAGCGGACCAGAGTTCCCGATACAAGTCGTACAGCCGTAACCGACGACGTCAAAACCGAGCGCGTCTAGATCTGTTTGCAGGCCAGATTTACGCAAATATTCACCGACAACCTGCGAGCCTGGCGCCGTGGATGTCTTCACCCAAGGCTTCACTCTGAGGCCTTTTTCACGGGCTTTCTTCGCCACCAGACCTGCGGCCATCATGACGGAAGGGTTGGATGTGTTCGTACAAGAGGTAATCGCCGCGATGACAACATCGCCGTGGTCGATTTCATAATTTGTGCCTTCAACGGCGACAGCAGAGCCTCCCGTTGGCGTTTTGCCAAATTCGTCGCGTAAGATTTTAGCGAATTTTACATTGGCGCCTTTGAGATCAAAGCGGTCTTGTGGACGCTTTGGTCCGGAAATCGCAGGCCGAACGCTGCCCATGTCCAAGCTGATGGTGCTGGTATATTCCGGCGTTGTTTCGTCGCGCCAGAACCCTTGCACCTTGGCATAGGCTTCAACCAATTCAATACGTACCTCATCGCGGCCCGTGGCCTGTAGATAATTCAGCGTGTCTTGGTCGACAGGGAAGAAACCGCATGTCGCGCCATATTCTGGTGCCATATTCGCGAGGGTCGCTTGATCTTCGAGCGAGAGATGATCGAGCCCTGCCCCGAAAAATTCGACGAATTTTCCGACAACGCCTTTTTGGCGCAACATCTCAACAACGCGTAGAACAAGGTCAGTTGCGGTTGAGCCTTCTGGTAATTTACCTGTCAGCTCAAAGCCAACAACTTCAGGAATCAGCATGGAGATTGGCTGCCCTAACATCGCGGCTTCGGCTTCGATACCGCCAACACCCCAACCCAAAACGGACAGACCGTTGATCATGGTTGTGTGAGAGTCGGTCCCGACGAGCGTGTCTGGGAAGGCATATGTTTTGCCCTCTGTTGTTTTTGTCCAAACAGTCTGCGCGAGGTTTTCGAGGTTGACTTGGTGACAAATGCCTGTTCCAGGTGGGACCACAGCAAAGTTTTCAAAAGCCGTTTGACCCCATTTAAGGAAGTCATAGCGTTCCATATTGCGCTCATATTCGCGCTTCACATTTTTCGCCTCCGCGCCTTTTGTCCCGAAATAATCAACCATAACGGAATGGTCGATGACGAGGTGAACGGGGTTAAGCGGATTAATGGCTTCCGCAGAGCCGCCAAGCTTGACGATGGCATCGCGCATAGAGGCGAGATCGACAACGGCGGGGACCCCTGTGAAATCCTGCATGAGGACACGCGCGGGACGATAGGCAATTTCATGTGTAGATGTTTTTGGACCGAGCCAATCTGCAATGGCTTGGATGTCTTCTTTTTTGACGGTGTTACCATCTTCATGGCGGAGTAAATTTTCAAGCAAGACCTTGAGTGAGCGCGGGAGTTTTGAAATGCCCTTCAAGCCATTTTTTTCGGCCTCGGTCAGGTCGTAATAAGTATAAGTTCCGCCGCGGACTTTCATCTCACGTTCGCAGTTAAAGCTATCCAATGATGCCATTTCGTGTAGGTCCTTAAATTTAGGGGTCAATCTTTTTACGACTTATGGCAAAACATAGATTTATTTTCAATGACTCATCGACTCTTCCGTAGACACTTTTCGGCGAGATGAGTTGTTTACGGGCGAGCTTATGCCAAGTCTCGGTCTATTGTTCTTTGAGCGCACCATGTTTCGTCAGGAAGGGAATTTGGGTCGCTGTAAAGATGAGCGTTAAGGGCAGGAAGCCGAAAACTTTGAAACTGGCCCAAAAGGTCTCAGAGAAATTCCGCCAAATAATCTCATTTAAAATCGCCATGGCGAAAAAGAACAGGCCCCAGCGAATGGCAAAGACATTCCATTTCGCATCAGGCAGTTCAAAAGCGCTGCCCATCATCATCTTAATGACGTTTTTCTTGAAAAATACGCCGCCTAGAACTGCGAGGCCAAAAATAACATTCATGACTGTGGGCTTCATATAGATAAAGCGCTTATCATCGAAGAGAAAGGCGGCCAGCGCGAATGCCCCAATCACAACCGTCGAAAAAATGAGAATAGGCGAGGTATGCTTATATTTGAACCAAGCATAAATCAGCGCTACGGCTGCGGCGACAGCCAAAACCCCCGCCGCCCAGATCATGGCGTCATCGGGATTATCGCGTTTCCAATACATGAAAGCGGCAAAGAAGAGCAGCAGAGGACCAAAATCGATCCAAAATGGAAGCTTCTTCGTCCCCTGCTGATGATTCGCCTCCGGCTGATGAGCCGAAGGTGTTGTGTTATTGTTCACGGGTCTTGGCCCTATTTAATATCGTCTTGATCAATCAAACCGTCATTGGCGATTTTGTCTTTGTCGAAATATTCTTTCGCCAATTTGAAGACCACAGGTGAGAGCAGAATGAGCGCGATTAAGTTCGGCGCGGCCATCATACCCGTTAATGTATCGGCCATGAGCCAGAATAAATTGACGATGTTAGAGACTTTATCCTCAATCACGAGAATTGCGGCAGAGGCAAAAACAACGAAAATCCAGCTAAAACGGTAAGGAATGATGGCTTTTTCTGAGAAGAGGAAAGCCGCACAACGCTCCCCGTAATAGGACCAGCCTAATATCGTGGTGAAGGCAAAGACGGCTAGACCTAATGCGACAATATGTTTGCCAATACCCGTCAATGTCGCGTCAAAAGCTGCCGCTGTGAGCGGGGCGGATGTATCGCAACCCGCAGGCTGCGTGCCTGTTGCCAGTTGCGCTAAGGTTTCTGGTCCAGCTAAACAATCTGGCGTCATGATACCTGAGGTTAAAATCACAAGCGCTGTAATTGTACAGACAATCAGTGTGTCGATAACCGTGCCTAACATCGCCACCAAACCTTGGTTGACGGGATCATTATTTCGCGCAGCGGCATGAGCAATCGGGGCAGAACCTTGTCCGGCTTCATTTGAGAAAATTCCCCGGGCGACACCTTTTTGCATGGCGAGCATAAGCAGGCCAATTGAGATGCCCGTGCCAGCGCCTTGTAAACCAAAAGCTGATGAGAAAATCATTCCGAAGGCCGCCGGAACTTGTCCGGCATTCATAAGGATAACCGCAAGACCTGCAGTGATATAAAGTCCTGCCATAAGGGGAACGAGCCCTGAGGCGACGACGCCAATTCGCTTAATCCCGCCTAAGATGACGGCAGCTGCAGCGGCGGCTAGAACGATAGCTGTCAATAAGGGCGAAATACCATAGGTGTCATTTAAAACATCTGCGACTGAATTAGACTGGATGGATGCGCCTGTTCCCCAAGCGGCCAGCATGCCGAGCGTGGCAAAGGCCACGGCCAGCCATTTCCATTTTGGACCTAATCCATTCTTTATATAATACATTGGCCCGCCGACGCGGTTGCCATTTGCATCCACTTCGCGGAACCGAACAGCCAAGACGCCTTCGGAGAATTTCGTTGCGGTGCCGACAATGGCCGTCATCCACATCCAGAAAACAGCGCCAGGGCC
The DNA here is from genome assembly GCA_964460585.1 of uncultured Algimonas sp. Taxonomy (GTDB): domain Bacteria; phylum Pseudomonadota; class Alphaproteobacteria; order Caulobacterales; family Maricaulaceae; genus Litorimonas. The sequence goes on along the minus strand of CAYWSI010000038.1, from coordinate 6,935 downwards.
GCCAATCGCGATAGCGGCGGCCACGCCGGCGATGTTGCCTGTACCAATGGTCGAAGAAAGCGCCGTCATGAGTGCCGCGAAAGGCGAAACATCGCCTTCATCTTCATTGCCTGTCCTCTTTTTGAAAACTTGTCGGAAGGCATATGGAATGCGGGCAATCGAGAGCCCTTTTAGGCCAAAGCTCAGGAATAATCCTGTCAGGAGTAAAAGCGCCAGCATGGGGACACCCCATACGATGCCATTTAAGTTCTGAATGAGAGCTTCCATTATATCCCCTTGCCTATTTTATGGGCAGAATTTCGTTTAACCGCCTTGTCTCGCGCTCTCGCGCATAAGGCAACGAAAAATTTCGGTTCAACAGCGCTCAGCGCTAGAAGCCTGCAGAGAAAGGTTCTATGGGGGCAGGGAGTTTAATAACGGAAGCCCGCTTTCATCATGTTTGAATCTCTTTCGCCCCGCGCACCTGACGGCATCATCGCGCTCATGCAGCAATGTAAGGCTGATATGAACCCAGATAAAATTGACCTTGGGGTCGGGGTTTATAAAGATGCTTCGGGTGAGACCTCCATCATGCGGGCCGTAAAGCAGGCTGAGAAACAGCTGTGGGAGACCGAGACCACGAAATCCTATGTCGGGATTCGCGGCAATGATGATTTTCGTCATGCGTTGTTGCACTTGATATTAGGCGGTGAGGCGGGGCGGATTGATGAGGCGCTTTTAAACCGTATCGCGAGTTCGCAATCGGCGGGCGGATCTGGCGCGCTGCGTTTGGGTGCAGAGATTATTAAATCTGCATCGCCCGATGCCACCGTTTGGGTGTCGACGCCGACTTGGGCGAACCATGTTCCTCTGATTAGTTCAGCCGGGCTACGCATGGAAAAATACCCGTATTATAACCGTGAAACGCTCGGCGTTGATTTCGATGATATGCTCACCCATTTGGCAGCTCATGCCAAAGCTGGTGACGTGGTTTTGCTCCATGGCTGTTGTCATAATCCGTCGGGTGCGGATCTCTCTGCGGCGCAGTGGGACCGCCTCGCGGAGTTCCTCAAAGACAAAGGCCTGACGCCCTATGTTGATCTCGCTTATTTCGGTTTGGGCCGAAGCCTCAATGAGGATTCATATGGCCTTCGCAAAGTTGTCGAAATTTGCCCTGAGGTCGTCATTGCCGCCTCCTGCTCTAAGAATTTCGCGCTTTATAAAGAACGTGTCGGGCTTGTCGCGATTGTCTGTCAAGATGAAGCGACCGCTGCAATCGCGCGCTCGCAACTCGGAGCCATCCAACGCAAAATTATCTCCATGCCGCCAGATCACGGAGCAAAGCTTGTAGCCGATATTCTCGGCAATTCTGAGCTTCGCGCTATGTGGCTTGAAGAACTAACAGTAATGCGCGAGCGGATGCGTGATTTGCGCCGCCAACTCTCAGATGCCCTTAATGTACAAGGCGGCGAAGTGATTGCCGCCGCAGTTAAAGATCAGAACGGTATGTTTTCGACCTTACCCCTTTCCGTTGATCAGGCGCGTAAATTAAGGTCTGACTATTCCATCTATATGACGGATAGCGGCCGGATAAATATTGCCGGCGTGACGGAACAGACTATTCCGCGTTTCGCGTCAGCTGTTTTAGACGTATTATAAATTTAAGCAGCTGTCATATCCGCTGGTGCGGATAATTACAGCGCGCTGAATAAGCGTATTTGCACGCCCGCCGACAAAGGTGCTTGGCGGGTCGAGCCGCCATTTATTTGGGCTCGGCAGCACGGCGGCCAGCAGGGCGGCTTCGCGCGGCGTTAAATCCTTGGCAGATTTTCCAAAACGCGCTTGCGCCGCGGCCTCTGCGCCAAATATCCCGTCGCCCCATTCTGCTACATTGAGATATATCTCTAAGGTCCGCCGCTTACCCCACACGGCATTCGTATAAAGCGAAAGCCAAGCTTCCGCTGCTTTGCGTGGATATCCGCCGCCATTCCAAAGAAAGACATTTTTTGCCGTTTGTTGGCTCAGGGTAGAGCCGCCGCGCCGCCGCTGCCGCTTTGCATTATCTGAAAGGGCGGCTTTAGTGGCTTGGATATCAATCCCGTGATGTTCGCAGAACCGCGAATCCTCGCCGCCCATAATGGCCCGCGACAGATGTGGTGATATCTTTTCTATGGGTGTCCAGTCTTTGCGAATCGTCTGTCCGTCAAGGGCGCGCTGGGTCATTAAAATTGTTCCCGGCACAGGAACAAAGCGCAGCATTAGGCCGTAGAGATGCAGGATAAAAACGGCCCATAAAATCCCTTTAAAAATCCGCCGCACCCAAGCGCGGTTTTTGCGTGGTTGAATGGGGCCATAAACATCACCCGGGGAGAGCGTGTAGGTTTTAGTCAATTTGGAACTGCTCAGGCCGATATCCGGGGTCGGGATATTGCGGGTTCATTTTTTCTAATGTCTCGCGGACAATCCCGGAAATAATCGCACCGCGTGTCTTGCGCGAATCCGACGGAATAATATGCCAGGGCGCATGTTTGGTCGAGGTATTTTGCACCATAGTTTCATAAGCGTCCATAAAGTCCGGCCAAAGCGCGCGGTCATCTAAATCACCGGGATTAAATTTCCAGCGCTTATCGGGATTAACGAGGCGGTCGCGCAAACGTTCGCCTTGGGTCTCATAGGAAATATGCAACATGAATTTTAGCACGGTTGTCCCGCTCTCAACGAGTAGGCGCTCGAAATCATTTATCTGCTGATAGCGCTGCTCAATCGTTTTTGCGTCGACATAGTTTTTGACTTTGACGACGAGAACATCTTCATAATGGCTGCGGTTGAAAACGGTAATCTGCCCTTTTCCTGGAATGACGTTATGTACGCGCCAGAGATAATCATGGGCTAATTCTTTTTTTGTTGGAGATTTAAAGCTCGCGACTTTCACATTGAGCGGCGGCGTGCGGTGGAAAATGGCGGAGGTCGTGCCGTCCTTACCCGAGGTGTCCATGCCTTGCAAAACAATCAGAAGCTTGCGGTCCGCTTCGCCGTAAAGGCGGTGAGCGAGGTCACTAATAGTTTTCGCATTCTCCTTTATCGCGTCTTGAGCGGCCTTTTTATTTTTATAAATTTCAACGCGGGTTGGGCGCTCGGCAAGATTAAATTTAGCGCCGGGCGCGGCAAGATATGGTGAGGACATGAGGGCTCCTGTTAAACAGCGTCACCCCATCCTTTATCAAGAGCTGCCCAAGCTACAAAGCCGAAAACGCCTAAGACTGTAAAAGCGAGGGGCGAGATTGTAGGGATGTTTATCTGTGTCAGTAAGACCCAAAGGCTTGACGCCTGACTGAGCGTGATGAGCCCGCCGAGCCCGCCCGCCATAGCCAAGATGGGCAGGCGTAAGCGTTTGGGCGATGCCGCGCGCGCCAGCACCGCATCGGTGAACCCATTATCAGGGGTCGGCGGCGCGTAATCTCGTAAGAGGTTTTGGATGTTGAGTTCTTCGCTCATGCGAAACTCCTATCAGAATTTGTGGCGGGCGCATATGCGTTTAACACAAGCCGCAATTTTGCTTTGCCGCGTGTGACATGGCTTTTGACCGTTCCCAGCGGGAGTCCCGTCGCAGCTGCGGCCTCGGCTTGTGTCAAGCCATGTAAGAGACAGAGCAAGACAACGGCGCGGCAATCTGGCGGCAGGCTATCCATAGCGCGCTGAATATCCAAAGCCTGACCGCTTGGCACAGGGGCAGGGCTTGGCGGGGCAAATTTCTGCGATAGGCTTCGGCGTCTTTTAATCTTACGCGCATGGTCTAGAAATTCGCGGTAGGCAATTCCAAAGAGCCAGCTTCGTAACTTACCCTCCTCAGACAGCTGATCCATGGCGCGGTAGGCTTTTAAGAAAGCGTCTTGCGCGAGATCATCTGCGAGGGCGGCATCACCGCATATTCGGCACAGGAACGTCCGAACCGCACCCTGATGGGTGCGGAGAATAGATTCAAATGTAGGGTCGTCCGAGATGCAGGCTTAACCGATATTGTCTGGGTCTTTGCGACCAATAAAGACCCATAGGCCGACATAGGCCGCGCCGATAAGGAGCGGGAACATAGCAACTCCACTCATGCCGCGAACGGCGTCTTTTTCACCAATAAAGACCCCTAGCATCAGAAAGGCGAGGGCCAGCGCAATTAAGACGACACCTGTGCGAAGGTCGGCATGGCGGCTGCGCGGCCGAATGCCGAGGGCGTGGATAATCTCGGGCGTTATTTTTTCGCCTTTCTGGGTCATGGCTTCTAAGACATCTGTGACGGATTTTCTCGTCTTAAAACGATAGGCACAGACAGCCCAGACAATAAGGACAAACATTGTAAATAATGCGACCGGCACGTAGACTTCTACTCCAATAGAATTCTCCATATTTTATCTCCTTTTTGATTTATAACCCTTAGACGTCATGAGCGAGGCGTTTGGATGCAGCCATGTCGATTTTCCGATTATCACGTTTAATTTTGCAAATTTTATTTGCGCTTCCGCCATAATCCATGCGTAATGTGCCCATGAAAAATTATTTAAAGCCTTTGCTCATTTCTTCTGCCACCGGGCTCGCATTATGCCTGTCCGCCTGCTCCAATGCCAGTTCTGCGGACCAAGTGACCGCTGCTGCCGATATTGTAACGGTGAGTGCCAGCATCAGTGGAAATTGGGATATTCAATCTGATGACTCTCATATTCGCTTTACCGCAAAACAAGAAGGTACGCCGTTCACGGGCGAATTTGAGAATTTTACGGGCGTCATTAATTTTGACCCTGCAGCGCCTGAAACTGGGGCAGTAGAGATTATAATTCCGCTTGCCAGTGTTGACGCGGGATCTAATGACAGAAATTCAACATTACCGGGGAAGATTTGGTTTTCGGTAAAAAAATTCCCAAGCGCGGTTTTCACTTCTACGGATATTGCTGCCGTTGACGGCGCTTATGTCGCGAAGGGCGCGCTTAATTTGAAAGGGTCGTCCGTTCCCGTGAGCCTGCCGTTCACGCTAGATATTGACGGGGATGTCGCTGTGATGACCTCAAACCTAACGATAGACCGCACGCTTTGGGATGTGGGTGCCGCGCCGTGGAATACGGATGAATGGGTGTCTCGCGACGTGGAACTCGATATTCAGGTTACGGCTATTCGGAAAAAATAAGCTATAATTTACAATCCATCAATTCGCAGACCCGCTCAATAAAGTCTTGGCGGACGGCTGTATCTGTTCCATCAAAATGCATGCGTATGATGGTATTGGCTGTCGCATAAATAATACGCTTATCCGCCTCGCTCAAAATAATGGCATTATAGGTCGTGGGTAAAATATCTAATAGACGGTTTTCAAAGGATAAATATCGTGCGCGAATGGGCGTGAAGGCCACGGACCATGTCAGGGCCACTTTCATAAGGTCCGGACGGCGCGTACATAGATTTGATAAGGTGGCCGCTATAGCGCGGATCATTTGCGGTGTGGTTATCGCCTGCGTAATCAATTGGCTCCTCAAGCCTTCAAAGGTTTGCTCGATTTCTGTCAAAACCGCATCAACTAAGACTTCACGCGACGGGAAATATTTGAAAACAGTTGGCGTGGACACATTTGCGCGCGCGGCGACATCTGCATGGGCCGCGCGCTCAATCCCGGCGTCGGCGAAAGCAGAAATGGCATGTTCAAGCAGTTGAGCCCGCCGTAAATTAGGGTCTAATCTGCGGCGCGCTAAAGGGTCATCCGCATAGCGTTGTTTCTTTTTCATCGTCACTGAGGCACCTTCACTCTCACCAATTTTATCTTATGCGGCTATACTGGAAATACAAGCGCCCTATCTAAAATATTAGGCTTAAGCACAAGACTAAGTTGAGGGTAAGCGTATCTTTAGAGCTAAATTAGCCTTCTGCGGCCTCTCGCAGCATTTCTAGCTCTAACCATTCCTCCTCGCAGGCCGCCAACTTCATCTGCGCCTCGACAAGAGCATTGGATGTGCGGGTAAATAAATCTGGGTCTTTCGTATAAAGCTCTGGGTCAGCTAGGGTTTGATTATGACCCGCAATCTCGGCTTCGATTTTCTCCATCTCGGCAGGCAGAGATTCGAGGCGGAATTTATGTTTATAGGAGAGCTTATTGGCGTTGGGTTTTGCCTGCGCTGTGGGCGTGTGAGTTTTGGCTTTGGGTTTTGCGAGCGCGGAAGCTTTGCGCGCTTGGACGCCGACCCCGCGCTGTGCGATCATATCGGAATATCCGCCCGCATAGATTTGCCATTTGCCTGCGCCTTCATAGGCCAGCGTGCGCGTCACGGTTCGGTCGAGGAAGTCGCGGTCATGGGACACAATAATGACAGTGCCAGAATAATCCGCGACAATTTCTTGCAGCAGATCCAAAGTCTCCAAATCCAAATCATTGGTCGGTTCATCCAAGACTAATAAATTAGAGGGCAGGCGCAGCCCTCGCGCTAATTGCAATCGTCCGCGTTCTCCGCCGGAGAGGGCATGAACGGGCGTACGTTTTTGTTCGGGCATGAATAAAAAGTCTTTCATATAGCCAATCACATTGCGGGGTTTATCCGCGACAATCACGCTATCCCCGCCGCCATCTGTCAACGCTTCTGCAAGCGTCCAATCAGGGTCCAGAGTCTCGCGGTTTTGGTCAATGACGAGCGGGTCGAGATTTAAGCCCAGCTCGACCTTGCCTGTATCTGCGTCCAGAGACCCCATGATAAGTTTCAGCAGGGTTGTCTTGCCCGACCCATTTGGCCCGACCACGCCAATCCGCTCGCCGCGCCCAATCCGCAGCGACACATTATCAATCACCGTGCGGCCATCAAAGGCTTTAGAAACTTCGGTAAGTTTCGCGACTTGCTTGCCAGAGGCGCGACCTTCTGTGACGGTCACATCGGCAAGGCCTTGAACCTTTTTCGCGTTTTTTAAATCCGCGCGTAAATTGCCGAGTTCTT
>CAYWSI010000037.1:0-14875 GCA_964460585.1 uncultured Algimonas sp. | reverse complement strand
GCGGACTATCGACGCTGCGGTGCCTATTAGTCGAAAAATCGCGAATGTCTACTGTCTCTAGCTGCCAAATGCCGCTTTTTTCAGCCCCGCCGATGATGGATGTGCCCAACACGCCCGGAAAGGCGTCTGGAAAGAGGGTCAGGGCGGTGGCGCGCCAGATTGTGTTCTCTGTAGACATTTGGACGCTTTAACAGGGAAAGACGGTGATTTCACGGATTTACTGCGTAATGCCTTGAGCTGCGCGCAGAAGGCGTGCCGTTTTCCGCATTATGGTTAACGAGGTCTAAACGCTTTGCGTCCATGAAGGCCCTATGATTCGCCGATTTACCCTTTTGAGCGCCATTTTAGGTGCGAGTGCACTGCTCTCAGCTTGTTCTTTTGGTTCGCCTTATAGTGCCTATCCTGGTTTCGTACCCACGCCGGGGCAGGGACAGTATATTCGCCCTCAATATCTGGCGCCCCAGCCGACGCCTGTCATTCCGGCTGTCGATGCGTGCCGCTCGCAGCTCTATGCAGGACTTGTTGGCCGGCATGAGGGCGCGATTTACATTCCGGGATTGCCGGGCCGCAAACGGATCATCAAACCAGCTCGGTTGGAAGGGTTTGGCTATAACCGCGATGATAATTTCTACCAAGAACCGCCTTTCCTAGAGGTTCAAGATTTTTTACCGAACCAGTCGCTCTACGCGCCTTCAATTTCAACCCTGACAGATGGTTTAAACCTTGGTCCGGAGATTGAAGACAGGTTGACGATTCAGTTGGATGAAAACGGCTATGTGCAGCAGGTTGACTGCCGTTAAGCGCTGAAACGGCGCATTTGCGGCGATGCTTTGCGGTCAGATAGCATTTGCAGGACAGCCAGACCTTCCACGTCCGTATCAATTTGACGGCAGGCCAAATGGATTTTCTTCCTCAGGGACTTTGTCATCCGTGTGCCATAAGTTCCGATGATTTGTTCCGTTGATTGCCGCCTTACGCGTAAGGCGAGGCATGTCGCAAAGCAGATTGAGTTGATAATCACGCGGTGAGGGACCGTGCGTATATCCTCCTCCATGGCCAGATAGGCTGAAACGTCCTGAGGTAGATTTGCAAGAACAAAGCCTTGCCGATTGAAAACGGCTGCCGTCAGCGTTGCCATGCGTTGCATGAGGTTTGTTGTCTCTGTTTTAGTTTCGAATCCTTCCAGCCGCAACTCAGCGAGCTGTAGCATAATCTTAGCGACGAAATGACCGGGTTCCGTGCAATCTCGCGGGTCATAGAAAATGGGGGTCGCCGAACTATTATGGTATGGAATATGGCCTGCGGCTAAAGCCTCCAGGCGGCGAGTCGCTGTGAGTGGATCTGCATCAAACCCATCTCCTGCAGGGATAAGCTCAAGTTCATAATCACTCATATTGCAGGTGGATTGAATGGCGTTGAAATTATCTTTTGCCCAGTCATAAACAGACCGTGTGTCGAGGTCTGTCCAAGACAGTGTTTCTAAGCCTGGCGTCTTGTGCAGAAGCGAGGGAACGGGCGGGCGTGGCGGCGACCCAAATTGGTGAATTAAATGGCCCATGACTTCGAAATGAAAGTCTGCGTCCTCTTTGCGGACCAAGCGTCTATTTAACATGGCTCACACACCCCGTATCTAACGGGCCAGTCACGCGCCCCGCAAATTTAATTTCCCATGTTAATCTAATCCTTCACGTTCGCGAGCGAGTTCATAAGCTTCTAACGCTAACATCCATTGCATCTCAAGAGACTGGATTAACGCTTCAATCTTTACACGATTTTGCCCCAATTTGACAGCTTCTTCGGGATTCGTGGTAAACAAATCCTCACTAGCGAGGCGGGTGTCAATGCGGGTCAATTTGCTTTGTGCCTCCGCGAATTTTTTTTCCAAAGTTTCGGTTTTTCGTTTCAATGGCGCAATTTCTTTCAAGGCTTTTGCGCGGTCTTGCCTGTTTCGCTTGCGTGAGTTCTCTTCTTTAGGTTTTTGTTTTTTATCAGTTTTTACCTTTTCTAATTGTAGAGCTCTATAGTCGTCGAGGGAGCCTTCAAAGGGCTCGACCTTGCCGGAGTCGACGAGCCAGAGCCTATCCACCACGGCCTCTAATAGATTTCTATCATGGGAAATAACGACGACGGCCCCTTCGTAATTATTTAGACTTCGGATAAGTTCAGCCCGGCTATCAATATCTAAATGATTGGCCGGTTCATCGAGGACGAGCAGGTGAGGTTTGTGGAATCCGATAAGGGAAAAAAGTAGCCGCGCTTTCTCGCCGCCAGATAAATCGCCTGCAGGGGTTTCGGCATTTTTTACGCCGAGACCAAAGCTAGCTAGACGGGCGCGGCGCTGCGCTTCTGTTGCGTCTGGCATAAGCTCAACAACATGGTCATAGGCGCTGGCCCGCGGGTTAAGCGCGTCGATTTGGTGTTGCGCAAAATAACCGATACGCAGCTTTTTATTGCGTTTGATAAAACCGGGTTTGGCAGGGTCCAATAGCAGCGGTTTCAGCTCATTCATAATGGCCTTGGCGAAGGTCGATTTACCTTGTCCATTTTTCCCCAAAATACCGATACGGTCATCTGGGTCGATACGTTGGTTCACGTTTCGCAAGACAATGAGGTCTTCATACCCCAGCGCGACATTATCAAAGCGGACAATGGGCGGTGAGAGCGGGCGGTCTGGTCCGGGCAGGCTAATCGGGGCAATCGGGTCGCTAACGATGGTTGCGACGGGCTGCATTTTCGCGAGCTTTTTGACGCGGCTTTGGGCTTGCTTGGCTTTTGAGGCTTTGGCTTTGAACCGCGTCACAAAGGCCTCGAGTTTGCGGCGCTCATCTTCTTGTTTTGCCATAAGTGCCATGTCGAGGCGATTGCGTTCGGCCAATTGCCGTTCAAATCTATCGTAATTCCCCGTATAGCCAAAGAGCTTGCCTTGCCGCAGATGGGCAATATGGGTGACGGCGGTGTTCAAAAAATCTCTATCATGGGAGATAACAAAAACGGTGCCCGTATATTTGCGAATATGGGCTTCCAGCCACACCGCCCCTTCAACATCCAGATAATTTGTTGGCTCATCAAGGAGCAATAAATCAGGCTGCGCAAAGAGCATGGCGGCCAATGCGACCCGCATGCGCCAGCCGCCTGAAAAATCAGAACAGGGTTTCAGCTGATCTTCCGCTGTAAACCCCAGTCCTGAGAGAATAGACGCGCCGCGGGCTTCGGCGGAATAGGCGTCAATATCCGATAGGCGCGTATGGATGGCGGCAATCCGCATAGGATCTGTGGCCGTGTCAGCTTCTTTGAGGAGGGATGTCCGTTCCTTATCTGCATTTAACACGGTTTCGATGAGGCTTTGCGGGCCGCTGGGCACTTCTTGGTCGACGACTCCCAATTTCATGTTTTTACGGAGGTTTATCTCGCCGTCATCTGGGCTGATATCACCTTTTATCAGACGAAATAGGGTGGATTTTCCCGTCCCATTTCGTCCCACAAGACCGACTTTATGGCCTTCATTGATGGCCAATGTCGCTTGGGTAAAGAGGGGGCGTCCCTCGATTCGATATGTCAGATCGTTGATATGAAGCACAGATGTACTCCTATATCGCCTTTACAGCAGGGCAAGCCCGCATTAAGGGCGCGCCAAAGTTAAACACAGCCTACACGGAGTCTCTCATGGCCGTTCAACGTACATTCTCAATTATCAAGCCTGACGCGACCAAGCGTAATATCACAGGGAAGGTCAATGCTAAGATCGAAGAAGCGGGTCTTCGCATCATTGCGCAAAAGCGCGTTCAGCTCACTGAAAAGCAAGCTGGCGGTTTTTACGCTGTCCACAAAGACCGTCCATTCTATGGCGATCTCGTTAAATTCATGATGTCTGGCCCCGTTGTCGTTCAGGTTCTTGAAGGCGAAAATGCGATTAAAGCCTACCGCACGGTTATGGGGGCAACGAACCCAGCCGAAGCTGACGCTGGCACGATTCGGGCTGAATTTGCGGAAAGCATTGACGCCAATACAGTTCACGGGTCTGACGCGCCAGAGACAGCGATTGAAGAAATTGCATTCTTCTTCTCAGAAGATGAAATCGTTGGTTAGTCGCTCTTAAAATTTTCCAAATAAAAAAGGCTGGGGTGACCCAGCCTTTTTCTTTGATTTGCCGTTAAACTTAATTTGAAAGTCGGATAATCTGATCTTGAATGCTTTGACCAATTCTCTGGAAGGCTTGGTTTAATTCATCAGCATTTTCCGCCGTTAAAAACTTATCCGGGTCTGATGCACATTCTGCCAAGAAGGCAAAAGCTTGGTCGCGGACATCCGAGCTGGTAAACCGGAATGTATTTGGACCATGAAACCCGTTGGTATCATACCAACCTTCTGCTAGCGCAAATCCAATAGTGTAGATTTCTACCCCTTCATTTTTCATGTTTGCGCAATCGGCAGCTGATGCAATATTTGCCAGTGGCACCCAGCTTCCTTCTTCCCAGAACCGACCTTCGGTTGGCCTTTCTTCGCTTTCAACTGTGTCATAGACATATCTACGGCAGCTTCCGCGCCAAACCCAAGTGCAAACTTGACCTCGCCATTGACCCGTGCCCTCTTCAGGAACCCAAGTGACTCCGCCTTCGGTATTTACACCGTCAGTCATAAAGATCAGGAATTTTAAGGGGTCTTCCCCATGCACATCAGTATGTTCCTTATCTTCCAAATTCATCCAAGACCGGGCTGTGTTAATGGGTGGCGCCGAGTTTGTGCCGCCTGTTGGAACCATGTTGGTTAGGCTACTCTCCACGCCGGATGTATTCCATCTCATTGAAACCGTTCTGGCGGGAATAATATCCGTATTATAAGCTAATAATCCAGTTCGCAGGACTTTGTCTTCGTCTGCGCTTTGATCTCCCACCAAACTTGAGAGGTTGGCAACGAATGAATCTGCGTGGGTTTTCAACGCGTCAATTCTTCTCTCCGTCTCGGGTTGGTAAACCCAGCGGTTAGTGTTGGTATCAAATAAAATTGGTTTATCGTCATAACTCATTGACCCTGAATTATCGAGAATCATTAATACTGAGGCAGGGTCAAAATTTTGAGTGAACTCGTATTTCGCCGTTGCTTCCGCTGAGAAGCTCATATCCTGCTGACCTAAAATCTGCATGAATGTTGGTACTGTCTTACCAGATACCCGAGTTGTGACCTCGTTGTTTACACTGTCATATTCCAACTCAACCTTCACATTTTCAGGACCGCCTTCGACCCATCCTTTGAAGTCAACACCAAGTTCGGCGGCATTATAAATTTTGTGCCTTCTATCTAAATATCCGCTGCGGGAATCAATTACGACATCGGCATCATTTTGGCCGTCTGTACCCACACCAGGTACGGGCTCTCCGCCATTATTTTTTACGTAGACGGCTGCGGATAGTGCAATTTGATCTGCAACAGCTTGGCCGCGATTTTTGGCATTACTTAATATCGTATAATCCATGGCGGCACCCATAGCGCCTATTAAAGCGACTGCGCTAAAGGCGAAAGTTATCGCCATGTTGCCGTCTTCATTTCGCCTAAAACGACGTAAATGCTGTTTTAGATTCCCTAGGTTTAACATAACCAATTCCCGATATTTCTACTCTTCGATGTTATAAATTGTCGAAAAATCCCACTGATGAACAAAATGCCTCACCTGTGATGAAACTATAGGAAGAGATTTAGAAGCGAGTTACGGAATATGGTTCCTAAATGTTTAACCGAAACTTTGGTTAATTAGCTGTTAGCGCTTTGGCTAGGGCAAGGGGATATAGGGCATGTTCTATAGTTTTTACGCGCTGTGCCAGCGAGTTTTCAGTGTCATTCGAATGAATTTTAAGGGAAGATTGGGCGATAACCTTGCCGTCGTCCACACCTTCATTAACCCAATGCACGGTGCAGCCATGTTTACTATCGCCTGCTTCAATCGCGCGCTTATGGGTATGAAGTCCCTTATATTTTGGCAAAAGGGACGGGTGGATATTTATCATTTTGCCCGCCCATGTGCGGACGAATTTTTTACCTAAGACACGCATGAAGCCAGCACAGGCCACAAATTCGATTTTATGGGCGCGCAGGGCTGCATCTAATTCAACCTCGAAATCCGCGCGGCTGTCAAAGTCGCGGTGGTCTATACAAATTGCGGTGACGCCCAATTCGTCGGCTTTACGCAGGCCAGCCGCCTCCGGACGATTTGAAATGACGAGCTGAATATCGGCGGGATAAGTTTTATTTTGCGCGGCCTCAATTAAAGCCACCATATTGGAGCCTGTGCCTGAGATTAAAATAGCTGTCGCTATGCGTTTAGACACAAGTGGCCACGCGTTTTAGCTGCCCGATGACATGGGCGCGTTCGCCTGCCTCTTCCAATTGTGTTAACACGGCGGGCATGTCGTTGGGTTTCACGCAAAGCACCATGCCAATGCCGCAATTAAAGGCGCGGCGCATTTCGTCTTCTGCGACGCCGCCTGTTTCTTGTAACCATTTGAATACGGCTGGACGCTCCCACGCCTCAAAATCAAATTCTGGGACGAGGCCATCTGGCAACATACGCGGCGTATTATCCGTTAGCCCTCCGCCCGTGATATGGGCCAGACCTGAGACGAGGCCGCCGCGAATGAGGGGAAGGAGTGATTTGATATAGAGGCGTGTTGGCGTCAGCAGGCTTTCCGCGAGGGGGGTATCTGCAAAGGGAGCAGGGTCGTCCCAGCTTAAGCCCGAGCGCTCAACAATTTTGCGAATGAGGGAATAGCCGTTTGAATGCGGACCAGAGCTTTCCAGGCCGATGAGCATATCGCCTGCTTCCATATCCTTGTGACGTGGGAGCATGGCATCGCGTTCTACTGCGCCAACAACAAAGCCTGCGAGGTCGAAATCATCGCCTTCATACATACCCGGCATTTCGGCTGTTTCGCCGCCGATGAGGGCGCAGCCTGACTGGCGGCAGCCTTCAGCAATGCCGGAGACAACAGCCGCAGCATTATCCGAGGTGAGCTTTCCTGTTGCGTAATAGTCCAAGAAGAACAGCGGCTCTGCCCCATTTGCCAGCACATCATTTGCGCACATGGCGACAAGGTCGATGCCCACTGTGTCCAATCGGCCTGTATCGATAGCAATACGGAGCTTTGTCCCGACGCCGTCTGTGCCCGAAATCAGGATAGGGTCTTTGAAGCCTGCAGCTTTCAAATCAAAAGCGCCACCGAAACCGCCAATTGTACCGTCCGCGCCTTTGCGGCGCGTGGATTTCACCATGGGTTTTATACGATCAACAAGGGCGTCGCCTGCATCAATCGAAACGCCAGCATCCGCGTAGGAAAGACCTTTTTCATCCGACATAGTCGCGTCCTATATATTAACTTTACACCATATAGGGCATAATTCAGCGCGCTTGGACCATTTTAAGGGCAAAGGTGCAAGATGGGGCTGCATGAAAGCTGTGCGCGGGCTTGGCGAAAAGCGCTGAGTGGGGTATCGACTCTCCTATGACACGTTTATTTGCTCTGATTTTCGCCTTTTTGTTCATGGCTTTATCACGCGCTTTCGCGGCTGACCCCTTCACCGTGGGCGGTATTAGTGTGGATGCGACGGCTGCGACGGCGATTGAGGCCCAGACATTGGCGATTCAAGACGGGCAATTAAAGGCCGCGACCGCTCTGATAGAGAGAATGACCTTGGAATCCGAGCGCGCCGCGAAACCTGTGCCTGCACTCACGCCTGAAATCGTCGGCCGTATGATACGCGCCTTAGAAGTCGGACAAGAGCGCCGCTCTGCCAATCGTTATCTCGGGAAAATCACAGTCGCCTTTAATCCCTCGCAAGTGCAGAGCTTTCTTCAAGCCAATGAATTGACGATGGTCAGCTCGCAAGCCAGTGAGCGTTTGGTTTTAGTCCGTGAAACAGGGCTGCGTGGGTCTGGCGGACTTCAATCTATTTTCTCTGATCCGCGTCTCTCCCACGCTTTAACGCCGTTGCAGATGGCTTCTGCCGAGGATGTGCAGTTTCTATCTGCGTCTCCCTCCGATGATGAGTTAAAAGCGCTTGCGGCAAAATATAACTTGAACCAGCTGTTGATTGTTGAATCAAACGGGACCGTAACAGATGTTTCCGTCGATACAGGCGGCCGCCAAAGCTTTTACATTCAGCCAGGTGTTGATGAAACAGATGCTAGTTTTGCAGACCGTATTGTGGCGCGCCTCGAAGCTGATTGGAAACAAGCCTCTGCGGTAGTGGCAGGCGAGGTTGTGACAAGTTCTGTGTCGGTTCTCTACAACACACATGCGGATTGGATTGCCTTGCAAGATGCGATTAACACGGCTGCGCAAATCAAAGGCGCACGTTTGGATGCTCTTTCCAGAGATGGCGCGCTTATGACGATTTCATATGGCGGCGATATTGAGCGCCTCGCCAATGAGCTCCGGTTCAAAGGCGTCCGCGTTGAACAAGACCCGCGTCTTGGGCTTGTTTTTAAACGGTCCTAAGCGCGGGCGTTATGTCTCAAATCCCGCTTAATCTGCGGCCAGATAGGCAGCAGCGATTTTCAAATTTTCATGTCGCAGAAGGTAATCGGGCCGCTGTCACGCTTTTGCGCGCGCGTGAGCGCTGGCCAAGCGCTGCCGTCTTAATTTTGGGTCCAGCCGGGTCTGGCAAAACTCATTTAGGGCAAGCTTGGCTGGATACATCCGACGGTGAGTTTATTGATGATGCTCATAAAATGGGCGAACGCGATTTATTTGACGTTATTAACCGTGCGCTTTCAGGTCAGACGTCAGGCTTAGTTCTCGCCAGCGCTCTCTCGCCCGCGGAGTGGGGTATCTCTTTGCCAGATTTAAAGTCCCGTCTGAACGCCATGCCTGTGCTTACACTGGCAGAACATGACGAAGCCTCCCTAGAGCCTATCTTGCGGGAATTATTTGACCAAGCTGGCCGCAGCGTCGGGCAGGACGTCGTGACTTTTATTTTGCGTCAATGCGAACGTTCGGTCGATATATTGCGGGAACTTGTCTTGGAATTAGATGTGGAGGCGGGGTCGAAAAAAGCGGATTTGACGAAAGCCTTTGTTGCGAAATATTTGCGGAGCCGCTCAGAACGCGATTCGCTCTCCGGCCCAATCGAATAAAGACCCGCTATCTTTTTCAGAAAGCCCGTCTATCACGCTCAGTAGTTTTTCCGCAGAGAAGGCAGGGGTAAAAAGTTTGCCTTCGGGCACATTGCCTTGAAAAGGTTTGGAGAGCGCCGTGTCGACTGTGCCGGGGTGAAGGCCAATGATAAGCTGATTTTTAAACCGCCGCTGGGTTTCAAGCGCGGTGGTTTTCAATATCATATTCAGGGCGGCTTTTGAGGCGCGGTAAGCGTACCATCCCCCTAGGCGATTATCAGAAATACTGCCAACCCGCGCTGACAGAGCCGCGAAGACGGCTTTTTTATCTCGCCGTAAAAGCGGGATGAAATATTTTGCCGTCATTGCGGGGCCGATGACATTGATCTCATAGCTTTTGGCTAAGCTGTTATAGGAGAGGGCGCGGAGGTTTTTCTCTGGCGATATGCCTTCGCCTTGCAGCAGGCCCGTTGCAATCAAGATGAGATCAAAGGGACCGACTTCTTGAAGGGCTTGCGCGGCGGCGATGAGGCTGTCTTCATCTGTAAAATCGAATGAAAGATTTGCGACCTTAGGCGAGGGGTGAGACTGCCCTGTGCGTGAGAGGCTATGGACATGAGTCACTTGCGGGCTGTTGACGAGCTGCTCAACAAGAGCGCCCCCAATTCCCCCTGAACTTCCCACGACGATGCAGTGTAGGTCGTCTCCGAAATTTTTAAAGGTCATTTCGTTGTTCCTTTGGCCGCGCGCCGACAGCGCTGACTGCAATATTTAACCTCATCCCAAACCCGTTCCCATTTCTTACGCCACGCAAATGATTTTTCACAGATAACGCAAATCTTGCTCGGGAGATTTTGTTTTTTATGAGCCATGAAAACAATACGCATGAGGCGGTAGTTAAGGGGTGTTTTAAAACGGACACACACTTTCGAATGTTATTGGCTCTCCGTCTTGCGGATGGCGGAGGCCGAGTTTCCATGCGTGAAGCTGCAATCGCGGCGCCGCAGTAAATACCTCATCCATCGCATAAATGCGGTCACCTAAAATTGGGTGACCCATGGCCCAACAATGTACGCGCAGTTGATGGCTGCGGCCTGTCACGGGATGTAGGGCAAGGCGCGTCGCAGCCTCTTCTCGCGCGATAACTTCCCAATCCGTAATGCTGGGTTTGCCACGCTCCCAGCTCACCATTTGGCGGGGCCGGTTCGGCCAATCTGCGATGAGCGGTAGATTTATGCGGCCTGTTTCCCCTGCGATATTCCCGTCCACGCGGGCAATATAAGTCTTGGACGTATGGCGGCGCTCAAATTGGAGGCCGAGATGCCTCTGGGCCGTTTTATTTCGAGCGAAAACCATCACGCCAGATGTCGCCATATCAAGGCGGTGCACCAGCAGGCTATCGGGATAAAGGGCTAATAGGCGTGATTGCAAGCAATCCGGTAGCTCCCGCCCTGGTACAGAGAGCAAGCCCGCGGGCTTATCTACCACAATGATATCATCATCTTTGTAGAGGATTTTTAGCGCGTCTGAGGGCGGGGCGTAGGTGAAGTCTCGCCGTGCGGGGAGGGGCGGTGCGCCCTTAGTCGAGACGTTCGGCGACGACATTTTCGCCCTCCAAACGTAGAGCGATTTTCCCGCGAAGCATATCAAGGGCGTCTTGACCAAAAATTTCGCGGCGCCAGCCGTCGAGGGCCGGAATATCTGCGCCTTCACCAAAGGCGGCGAGCTGTTCAATATCGCGCGCATTGGCAACGAGGCGCGTGGCAATGCCTTCGACTTCAGTACGGAGGCGCAAGAGCGTTTTCAGCATTTCAATCCTTGGTCCGAGTGAGGGTGGCATATGTTTTACCACGGGCGCAGGCGGGGCATAATCATTGGCATTATCAATGGCCGCGCCAATGCTCTCAACCAGACTGCTGGCGGAGGAGGATTTCTCGAAACCGCGCGGGATACCGCGTAATTTTGCCAAGGCGTCAATCGTGCGCGGGCGTTGCTGCGCTAGATCATAGATAGCGTCGTCTTTTAACACGCGCCGCCGCGGAATATCTTTCTTTATCGCTTGACGTTCTCGCCAGGCTGCTGCGGCTTTGAGAGCTGCGAGATAAGGTTTCTTATTGCCGCGAAGTTTAAGGCGCCGCCAAGCGTCTTCTGGTTCGAATGTATAGAGGCTTTCCTCCATATGCTGCGCCATTTCTTCCATGACCCAACTCAATCGGCCTTGCGCTTCCAGCTCACTGAGAATGCCTGGATAAAGGTCGCGTAAATGCGTCACATCGGCGAGGGCATAGCTGAGCTGTTTCTCTGACAGTGGACGGCGTGACCAATCCGTAAATCTCGCGCCTTTATCGAGGTTGATGTCGAGGCGCGCCTTGACCAAGGCACCGTAACCTGCGCTATCTCCAAGGCCAATGGCCATGCCTGCGATTTGGGTATCAAAGATAGGGCCGGGGACGGCCTCGCAAATCCGGTAGAAGATTTCCATATCTTGCCGGGCGGCATGAAGCACTTTGACAATGCCTTCATCCATCAACAGCTCTTTGAGCGGCGTTAGGTCAATGCCTTCCGCGAGGGGATCAATAATTGCGTCTTCTTCAGCGGTCGCGACTTGCACGAGGCACAGGATTGAGAAAAATGTGCTCTCGCGCATAAACTCCGTATCGATACAGACAAACTCCTGTTTTCGGGCTGCGTCGCAATAAGCCCGCAAGGAATCTGTATCTCGGATGATGTTCATAGAAGCTATGCTGCGTCCGTTCCATGTAGAGCAAATTTTTCAGAGAGAAGGTCTAGCATTGCATTTGTGGAACGCTTTTGAGCTAGCTCATTATAGACGATGCCGTTTTTCTTATCCGCGGCGGCCGGGTTGGTAAATCCGTGAACAACGCCTCCATAGGCGTGAAGTTGCCAATCGCAATTTTTCTGGGCCATTTCTTCGCCAAAAGCTTTAACAGCTGCGGGCGTTGCCATGGGGTCATCCCAGCCATGACACACCAGAACGCTAGCTTTGCATTTCTTCTTGGGCAGACCTTCCGGTGCGTCCAATAAACCGTGAAAGGAAATTGCGGCGTGTAGGTTCAGGCCTGCACGCGCCATATCCAAGGTGCAGAGGCCGCCAAAACAAAAGCCCATGGCTGCCATATGGGTCTCATCAATCTCATCCAAATTTGCTGCGGCTTTATATCCAGCTTTGAGGCGTTTAAGCAGCGCAGCTCGGTCTTCTTTCAGCGGGGTCATCATCGCCGCTTTTTCTTCCATTGTTTCGGGCAATGCGCCATCGCCGTAATTATCTAAGGCAAAACCAACATAACCTAATGCGGCCATTTGTACGGCGTGATCCATAGCAAAACCATCAAGGCCACCCCAAGCGTGATTGATTAAAATGCCGGGCAGTGGGTCTGCGCGATTGTCATCCCAAGCCAAATACCCAATGCATTTTGTCTTGCCATCTTTATACTCAACAGGACGTGTTTTGATATTCATGAGAACTTAATTCCTCAGTTACGTGATAATTTTCTACCATGTGCTGTTTTTTGCGGCTGTTTTCAAGCTGCAGATACGGTGGTTGGTGAATCGAGGGCCAGCCAGTCTCTTTGCAATGGCTTTGGGTGATTGTCTTAAGGTTTATTTTCGAAAGCAAATCAGTTGTGCTGGCGGGCTAACCCAAGTGTTAACCTAATATTAGCCATAATCTGCAAGTTTTCTGGCTCATCCTATTGAGGAGGCCAATATGCGTACTTTTCTTATTCTTCCGCTCTCAGCTATTTTGCTTGGTGGGTGTTTGACATCTCAAGAAAACCCGAATTACGAATATTCTACGACTTATCGAGGCGATAACCCGGGGCAGAATCAATATGCATCGGCCGGACAAGCCCCCGCTTCAATATCGGGCGGGCAATTTACGACACCGTCTGTCAGCATAGACTCGCCAGAAGCACAGGCCATATTTGCCAGCACGGGTGCAACGGACCCGTCTCTTGGGGTAACGTCTCCGGCTATTGTGGCGTCTCCGGCAGTGGTGTCCTCTTCAGTTATTGCTGCAACAGCGCCAACTGACGCGGCATATGGAGCCGGTGAAGTGATTGGCACGCCAGGTTTTATAGCCCTTCAACAGTCTCAACAAGATGAGACTTTACAAGCCGTTGCACCGCAAGCCGCTGCGCCGAATTTGCCTGCGATTGAAAATGTAAACCAGGCGCCGAATGGTGCAGCTGGGACGCCGATTGACTATGATTATTCGCGCAACATAATTGCCGCAGATGCTGTGACAACACATCAGCAAATTCCTGACACAGTTCGTACGCTAAAAGAGGTCGGTCAAACTTACACGGTTCAGCCAGGTGACACAGTTTACAGCCTTGCGCGGAAAACGTGCGTCGGCGTGAATGTCATTCAGTCGATGAATGGATTAAATACGGATTATGCCATTAACATTGGTCAATCCCTCAGACTTCCACAGTCTGTCTGCTAAAATTGCCACTTTCGCGGTTTAGCGAAAGAAAACATATGATTTTGGCCGCGTGACACGTTAAGGCGATTCCAACTTAACGGAGTCACCTTCATGCGCAATCGCCATGCGAAAATCCTTGCAACCATTGGTCCTGCTAGCCGCTCTCCAGATACACTGCGCTTGCTCCATGATGTTGGGGTGGATGCCTTCAGATTGAATTTCAGCCACGGCTCGCATGAAGACCATGCCGCTTCTGTCAAAGCCATTCGCGATGTCCAAAAGGCGGCGGGTAATCCCATCTGTATTGTCGCCGATATGCAAGGCCCGAAGCTGCGCTGTGGTAGCTTTGAGGGCGGCAAGATTGAATTGCGTTACGGCGAAACCATTGAAATTCGCCAAGGCACGGAGCCGGGCAAAGCGGGCTTGGTTGTCATGCCGCATCAAGAGCTGATGGATGCCATGGTTGAGGGGACCGTTTTAAAATTCGACGATGGTAAATTACA
This sequence comes from uncultured Algimonas sp., assembly GCA_964460585.1. GTDB lineage: Bacteria > Pseudomonadota > Alphaproteobacteria > Caulobacterales > Maricaulaceae > Litorimonas. Next base: position 822 of record CAYWSI010000037.1, on the reverse strand, counting down.
GGTCACTGTCCTGTCCAATGATGGCAAGACTGCCAAAGCGAAGGTTGATGTGCCGGGTGAGCTCTCTGAGCGCAAAGGCATTAATGTCGTGAATACAGTGCTGCCGATGTCGGCCATGACAGATAAAGACCGCGTTGATATGGCTTTTGCCCTGACGCTGGATGTTGATTATATTGCGCTATCTTTTGTCCAAACCTCTCAAGATGTCCGCGATGCCCGTGAAATTATTGGCGATAAGGCTGGGATTATTGTGAAAATCGAAAAGCCCTCCGCTGTCGAAGATTTAGACTCCATCCTCATTATGGCGGATGCGGCTATGGTCGCGCGCGGCGATTTGGGTGTCGAGCTTCCGCTTGAGCAAGTCCCTGTTGTCCAGCGCCGTATTATCCGAAAGTGCCGCGCATTAGGTAAGCCCGTGATTGTTGCGACTCATATGCTTGAATCTATGATTGATGCGCCGACACCGACGCGGGCCGAAGCCTCTGATGTTGCAACGGCGATTTACCAAGGCGCGGATGCTGTGATGTTATCAGCGGAGACAGCCGTGGGACGTCACCCTGCGACCGCTGTTGCAATTATGGACCGTATCATTGGCGCGGCAGAGAAAGATCCAATCTATTGGGATTATTTCGATGCTTCGAAACTGTTTTATGAGACGACGGCTGAAGATGCGGTCTCTGGCGCTGTTCGCGGGATTGCAAAGAAATTGGGTGCGAAAGCTGTACTTGGATATACACTAACGGGCTCGACGGTGCAGCGTATCAGCCGTGAGCGCCCGCCGTGCCGGATTGTTGGACTAACGCCTAAAATGCGGACAGCCTC
>CAYWSI010000036.1:0-14896 GCA_964460585.1 uncultured Algimonas sp. | reverse complement strand
ACTTATTGATTTCTTTTTCGGCTGCCGCAGAGAAAGCATAGCTTTCGGGCTGCTCTGCCGCCATACGCCGCGCACTCATCGGTCGACCTCCCCGAATACGATATCGAGCGAACCCAGGATCGCCGAAACGTCTGCGAGCATATGCCCGCGGTTGAGATAATCCATCGCCGCCAAATGCGCAAAACCGGGCGCGCGAAGCTTCACGCGATACGGCTTATTCGACCCGTCAGAGACCAGATAAACACCGAACTCACCTTTTGGTGCTTCGACAGCGCAATAGACTTCACCCGCAGGGACGTGAACGCCCTCTGTATAGAGTTTAAAGTGATGAATGAGCGCTTCCATGCTCTGCTTCATTTCGCTGCGGCGCGGCGGGACAAATTTATTATCCTGCGTCATAACCGGACCTTCCGGCATCTTCTCGAGACATTGCTGCATAATCTTCACAGATTCATACATTTCCTCGACGCGGCAGAGATAGCGGTCATAGCAATCGCCGTTCTTGCCCAGCGGAATTTTGAAATCGAGTTCTGAGTAAACTTCATAAGGCTGACTACGACGCAAGTCCCATGCAAGGCCAGAGCCGCGCACCATGACGCCAGAAAATCCGCGCTCATGACAATCCTGCGCACTGACAACGCCAATATCGACATTACGCTGCTTGAAAATGCGGTTTTCCGTCAAAAGCGTTTCAATATCTTGGAGCTTTTCTGGGAATTGCTCACACCAATCCGCGAGGTCCGCGAGCAGTTTTGGCGGCAAGTCCTGATGCACGCCGCCTGGGCGGAAATAATTGGCATGCATGCGAGAGCCGCACGCCCGCTCATAAAACACCATGAGCTTTTCGCGCTCCTCAAACCCCCAAACGGGCGGGGTCAGCGCACCAACATCCATCGCCTGCGTCGTGATATTGAGCATATGCGAAAGAATGCGGCCAATTTCGGAATAAAGCACGCGGATGAATTGCGCGCGGCGCGGCACGCCAATGCCCGCCAGCTTTTCAATCGCGAGACAAAAGGCATGCTCTTGGTTCATCGGCGCAACGTAATCGAGGCGGTCCAGATAAGGCAGCGCTTGCAAATAGGTCTTATGCTCCATCAGCTTTTCCGTGCCGCGATGCAGCAAGCCAATATGCGGGTCGACGCGCTCAACAATCTCGCCCTCTAGCTCCAGAACAAGGCGCAACACGCCATGAGCCGCAGGATGCTGCGGGCCGAAGTTAATCGTGAAGTTACGGTCATCGCCTTCGAGTGTGACTTCAGTGGTGGTCATTCTTCATCCTCAGGCATATCCTCTGACTCGTCGTCATCCTCTGGAACATTCACCAAACAAACAGCCTCATCTGGATATTGAGAGCGGTAAAATCCACCGACATTATTCCGAATATTTTCGCATCGCTTATTAACCGGAACCGCGAGGTTAAAAAGCTGTTGTATCAATCTACGCTCCCTCGCCTTGTCAGCTTCAGTCACATGCGCGGGAGAACTATCTAGCTTATCAGTAATTGCGATTATTGGGCGCAAATCAGAGGATAATTCACGCCGCCGCAAAGCAGCCGGCAAGCGCTCTATGCGCTCGTAACGTCTGCGCAGGCTAGGCGATAATTCACCGCCGCGCCGCAAGACGGCGTTCCAATAATCTGCAATCGCGTTAACCCGATAAACCTTCTCTGAAAAAGACCTAGATAGCACATTACTCTCCGTCGGAGGACCCAATTGGGCTGAGGCAACTACTTGGCAGGTGAGCGCAATTCCCACGGGGTCCTCGCCCAAACGGGTCCCATAATTATCCAAAGCGAACTTTGTAATGGCATCTAGATAACTTATCCCGCAACGGGTTACCTCTGACTCATCTTCCTCATCGTCGCACACATCATTCTCATTTTCGTCTTCGCACGGCGCGGGCTTCGAGGAAGACCCTATGGGTGCTGACGGCGCCCCATCCCCAAGGGATGGAAGCTGTTCCGAAAGCCCCTTCAACGCTTCATCAACTTGCTCAGGCGTCATACCCGCCGCCAGCAATTGCGCTCGCATCTCTTCCAGACTCGGCAGTTGCGCCGAGACTGTCATCACTGACGCCGCCAGGAGGGTTGTCGTAAGAACGAGTTTTGCAAAAAACGTCATTTTTACGCCTCCTCCGCTTTCTCATCGCCGGGCAGCTCATATTTGCCGCCTTCCCATGGATTGAGGAAGTCGAAGCTTCTATATTCTTGCGGAAGGTTCACGGGCTCATAGACAACAGCCTTACGAACTTCGTCATAACGCACTTCGACAAAACCGGAGAGCGGGAAATCTTTGCGTAGCGGATAACCTTCAAACCCATAATCCGTGAGAATACGGCGCAGGTCTGGGTGATTATCAAAAGCGATACCATACATATCAAAGGCTTCGCGCTCATACCAATCGGCATTAGGGTAAACAGGCGCGCAGCTATTGACCGCCGTGTCTTCATCCGTGGTGATTTTCACGCGAATACGGGCATTATGCGCCATAGACAGCAAGTGATAGACGACATCAAAACGGCGTGCACGGGCTGGGTAGTCCACGCCCGCAATATCGATCAGCTGGGTGAAACGGCAAATCGGATCATCGCGCAGAAATGTCAGCACATTGATAATTTCGGCGCGGCGCGCATTGAGCGTCAACTCACCAAAAGCAATCTCTGCACTATTCACCGCATCACCCAATTGGGTTTCGATGTGAGCTTTGAAATCTTCCATCATATTATCTGTGTTCGCGTCAGAGGACATTAGCGTTCAATATTTCCTTCGCGGCGGATTTTCTTTTGAAGCTGCAAAATACCGTAAACCAGAGCTTCAGCCGTAGGCGGGCACCCCGGAACATAAACATCTACAGGTACAATCCGGTCACAGCCGCGCACGACCGCATAAGAGTAATGATAATACCCACCGCCATTGGCGCAGGACCCCATAGAAATCACATAGCGAGGGTTTGGCATTTGGTCGTAGACCTTGCGCAAAGCAGGCGCCATTTTATTGGTGAGCGTTCCGGCCACAATCATCACATCAGACTGGCGCGGGGAGGCTCGCGGCGCAAAACCAAAGCGCTCGACATCATAACGCGGCATGGAGGCCTGCATCATCTCAACCGCGCAGCAGGCCAAACCAAAAGTCATCCACATGAGGGAACCCGTGCGCGCCCATGTAATCAAATCATCAGAGGCCGCCGTGATAAAGCCCTTATCAGCAAGCTCATTCGACAAGCCTGTAAACCCAACATCATGGGTTTTTGGATCATAGGCGGGCGTTCCGACATCGCCATTTGGATTTGTGAGCACCATTGCCTTACCCCCTATTCCCAATCCAATGCGCCGATTTTCCACGCATAATAAAGACCACCTGCAAGTTCGGCGAGGAAAATCATCACAACCGCCCATGCTTGCCATGTCATCGTGTCGAGCGAAACGGCATAAGGAAACAAGAACGCCACCTCGATATCAAAGATGATGAAGAGAATCGCGACGAGGTAGAACCGTACGTCAAATTTCATCCGCGAGTCATCAAAGGCATTAAAGCCGCACTCATATGTCGAAACTTTCTCTGAATCCGGGTCTTTTGGCGCAATTATCGTCGGCACTAAGAGGAATAGAAGCGATAAAACCGTCGCAATCCCAAAAAGGATGACAATCGGCAGATATTCCAGCAGGAAATCGGACATGGGACTCGCAAGCTAAAGCGCAGACTCACTCGGGTCTGCCGTTGCGCGCGAACCTATCAGCAAAGCCCCGTATTGCAACGGAGAATATACCTCAAAACTGCGAGTTTTTTAACCTTATTTGGATAAAGTGGATAGCGCGCGGCAAAAGGTAAACACTTATTAAGATTATGTGAATATACTGCACTCTATACGCGATTACGGGAAGCATATGAGCCGGAAACATTTTCTTATCTGGGGATTGGGGCTGATACATCTATATATTCTGACGGGGGCATCTGGCATGTATCTCGCGGGCAGCAATATTACGTCCTATGAAATAACAAAAGACGTCTTTTCGGCGCTCTATTTATTTATTTTAGTCGCCTTCACTGTCCTGCTCTGGAAAAGATTTAAGCAAATCGGCCGAAAAAAACGCACGCTAATTTGGTGTGCTTTGTTTTATGTGATTGCTACGGTTATCGGCATGTCGGTGTTATCGCTCTCCAATTATTTTGAATTCATGATTTACGAGACAGGGTTTTTCGACCGTTCGCTTGCTTCATTTAAGTCAACCGGCGCTCCCTCATTTCTAATCAAAATCGAATTAATCCTTAGATTACTGCCGGCATTTTACATTGTACAATGGGGTCTCTTCGCCCTGCTCTGGTTTGGCAGCCGCGATCCGAAAGCGCCCCTGCCTTTCTTTGGGAATATGAAATCAAAACGCGCGGCAAAACGTAAAATCAAACATTCAGCTTCCCGCAACACCGGAGACTTCGCACATGTCTAGAAAAGCCTTTATAGCGCGCGGATTAATCTTGGCCCTTCTCGTTCCTCTGATTCCCTTTGTTTTGAGCATTTGGAACTTCGGCGACCTCATCTTCTTAATGCCTATAACTTATCTAGCTTTGACGACTGGCTTTCTTTTCCTTTTTTGGAACCGAATCCAAGCAACAGGACAAAGAAAAATCGGATTGCTTTGGCTTGGGCTTTTTCTAATCGCAGCCGTAATCCTCGGGTTGAAACTGGCGTCTTTCTACTTTGATTATATTTCAAAAAACGTGATATTCACGAACGACATCCTTCACATGGTCAGTACTGTCGGAGGAGCCTTATATCTCCTTCACTGGGGATTTTTCGCAGCCTTCTTTGTCTTTGGCCGCGATCCGAAAGTGCCTCTCCAATTCTTTAAGAATAAAAAATCAAAGCGCGAATCCAAACGCAAAATCAATCGCGCCGGACCGCGCACCATAGGAAGGCTCGCACATGTCTAGGAAAGCTTTTGTTCTTTGGGGATTGGGTTTATTTCACGCCTATCTACTTATTATCGCAATTGTCGCTTACATGGTCATAAGCAAAATTATTCCGAGAGACATATTAAGGGCCGCCCTAAATCCAGGCCCCCTTCTGTCAATCGCCTTAATGGCATCCTATGGAGTCATTTTATGGAAAAGATTTAACGTGGTTGGACGTCGAAAACGGACTCTAATCTGGTGTTTCATATTTTATCTTGTGGCAACAGCACTCGGCAGTTTCATGGTCATGTTTTATTTGGATGCCGCAGATTTCGCCTCAAATGCCATGATGCCTTTCGTCCACGCCAGTCTCGAAGGAGGCGTACCCACAGTTTGGATTAAAATGCGATTTACTCTCTACTTGATACCAGGCTTTTACTTAGGGAACTGGGGTCTCTTCGCCCTGCTCTGGTTTGGCAGCCGCGATCCGAAAGCGCCCCTGCCTTTCTTTGGGAAAACAAAGTCAAAACGTGCCTCTAAACGCAAAATCAAACATTCAACTTCACGCAACATCGAAGGCTTCGCTCATGTCTAGAAAAGCCTTTATCACGCGCGGATTAATCCTGATTCATGCCTTTTTCCTGATTATCTTTGCGTCTGCCTTTTGGGCTTTTGCAAAATATCCCGTGATAATCGAAAACGACCCCGAGCTCTTTTTACGGGTTAGCTTTATTATTCTTATCGCCGCCTTTCTATTTTTGTGTTGGAAGCAAATCAAAGCCACAGGATGAAAACCCATCGCTCTGCTTTGGGTCATATTATTTCTAATCGTCTCGCTTCCTGTCGGCACTGTTTTAAGCTTCGTCTACACCGACATGGTTTTATTCGGCGACAGCTTTATGAGCATGATAAAGACCGGCACACTTTTGGAAGCTCAAAATAAGGCCTTGTACATGGCATCGAGTGTCCCAACAGTCTATTTAGCGTTCTGGGGCTGTTTTGCGGTCCTGTTTTTCTTGGCGCGCGACCCGAAAGCGCCAAGCGCGCCAAACTGGTTTACCCGCTTCAAACGCGCACCGAAACAAATACCGCTGCAATCTGATCCAATTCTCGTCAATGGAACATGGTTGGTTAAGCACTGAAAACTGGATTGGGAGGCTTACCTCAAACATAATCCCCGATTCAAAAAATAATTCTCCCTGCAATTTCAAGCACTTAAAATTATTTCAAGAGATGCATCCCCGCATCCCCAAACCCATGCCATAACTAAATTTGTCTTTTCACAACGGGCGGTCAAGTGCACGTTGACCTGATCGGTGAAAAGCGGCGCTTGTCGTTGGACGATGCTGGGTAACGTCAGCAAAGTTGGGCGGCCTATCGAGAGCTGTTTACGCCTTGACTGCGTAGCTCGGCCGGTAGTGGAGAAAGGCGTCGTCGCGAGGGACCTTCCGGTCCGACAAACTGGCTGGTCTTAATTTTGGGACGGCTCAAAAACACAATTTTATTTCCAGTTCCACTGGAGCCTGACACATCCTCGCGAACATCCCGTATTTCGGGGTCCATTTTTCCAAAGCAAACTAAGAGATACAGGTACTGAAGCAGTTCCGAGGCGCGAAACGGAAGGTTCACCCCCTATTTCCCTAATCCATATCCGGCTCACCCGGCCAGATGACGATTCGGGTTGGGATTTGCTCATCTTCGACCAAAACTTCGCTTGTCACGGCATCTTGGACGCTCATTCCAACCTCATGAATTGTGTCGTAAGAGCCTGACACGAGATGATGATAATCCGGCAAATCCTTGCCTTCCGCTATCAGGCGGTATGCGCAGGTTTGCGGCATCCAATGCAGCTGACTGACGTTTACGGGCGTCAAAGTCACACAATCCGGCACCAAAAGAGACCGATTCGCGTAATCTCCGCAGCGGCAAGTCTTTGGGTCAAATAGCTTGCAAGCAACATCTGTAATGTAAATTTGGCCTGTATCTTCGTCTTCCAAACGGATGCAACAGCACTTACCACAGCTATCACAGAGACTTTCCCACTCGGTTCGGCTCATTTCTGCCATATTTTTGGTTTTCCAAAAGGGCGCATCTGGCTTAGAGGGGTGAGTCATATGAAGCCTTTACGGGCGAAAGGAGACAATGCCAACATATCGGGCAGACATAAATCCGGAAGAGGTTGCGATTTCTGAGCGGAAGCAAAAGCGCCGCCGAATGGCGCTTATTGTCTTGGCTGTGCTATCGGCCCTTATCGCGCTCGCCTATTTTCAGACGCGGCATTACCTGCTCAAAGACCTGCCTTCCCTGCCCGACAAACGCACGATGTGGGAGCTGAACCTCAAGCCCAATATGACCTTATTGGACAAAGACGGGAATGAAATCGGGCATCGCGGTCCTTATATTGGTAAGCCTATGAAACTGGGACAAATGCCGTCCTATGTCGGCGACGCCTTTCTCGCGATTGAAGATGAGCGTTTCTACGAACATGCGGGTATCGATAATAAGGCGATTTTACGGGCTTTATTTGAAAATACGCGGTCAGGCGAAAAATCCCAAGGCGGCTCGACCCTAACGCAGCAACTCGTCAAAAATATCATCTTATCGCCGGAAAAATCCTATCGCCGGAAATTCCAAGAAGCGGTCTTGGCCCGCGACATGGAAGCCGTCTTATCTAAGCCGGAAATTTTAGAGCTTTACATCAACCGTATTCCCATGGGGCCGCGTGTCTTTGGCGTGGAAGCCGCCGCACAGAAATATTTTGGGAAATCTGCCGAAGACATTACGCTCTCAGAAGCCGCTATGTTGGCGGGCCTGCCGCAAGCCCCGTCGCGCTATAATCCATTAGAGCATTATGAGCGTGCTTTAACGCGGTCTAATCTTGTCCTCGGGCGCATGGTGGCCAATGACATGATTACCCCTACGCAAATGCAAGAGGCCAAACAAAATCCGCCCGTTATCGCCGAGGCGCCAGAGGCGCTTATCAGTCAAGATGTCATTGGGTATATTTTCGACCTCGTCGCAGAACAAGCGCCCGGGCTACTCAGCGCGGGGCAAGAAGACCTCATTGTCAAAACAACGATCGATACGGATAAGCAAAAACTTGCTCATAAAACCCTTACCTCGATTTTGGATAAAACAGGCAAACGGAAAAAAATCGGGGAAGGCGCGCTCGTCTCAATTGACAATCAAAGCGGCGCTATTTTGGCCCTAGTTGGTGGACGAGATTACGCGGCCTCAAAATTTAACCGGGCCTCGCAAGCCAAACGTCAACCGGGGTCGAGCTTCAAGACTTTTGTCTATTCCGCAGCCTTGGAAAACGGGTTTTCGCCCGGCACAGTGCGGATTGACCAACCCACGGAAATTGGGAACTGGGCACCGGAAAACTATACGCGCCGTTACCGCGGACCCATGACAATACGCGAAGCGCTTAAACTCTCAATCAACACAATCGCGGCGCAAATCGGAGCCGAAGTCGGTCCCTCTCAAGTTGCCTCCGTTGCCAATCGGTTTGGGATAAAGAGTGAACTCCGGCCAGAATATTCTCTCGCCCTTGGGTCATCAGAAGTGACACTTGAGGAAATGACACATGCCTATTCCGTCTTCGCGAATGAAGGCCTCTTGCGTCCAACACATCTTGTTACAGAGATAAAAAACACATCAGGCGCCCCCCTTTATACGCGCCGCACTGTTGCAGCTCGGCGCGTTTACCCCGTCCCCTATGCGCGCCAGATGACGTCTATGCTGCGGGACGTTATTGAAACGGGTACAGGTCATGGCGCGCGCCTCGGCAAACGTGAAGCCGGCGGTAAAACAGGCACTTCTCAGGATTACCGCGACGCTTGGTTCATTGGCTTCACCTCGCAAATGACAACGGGTGTTTGGCTCGGAAATGATGACAATACACCCATGCGTAAAGTAACTGGCGGTCTGGAACCCGTTGATATTTGGAAGTCCTATATGATCAACGCACATAAGGGACAGTCATTTGTCCCTCTCGCCGCGCCAGACCCCAATATAGATGATGCGCGTGCACAAGAACTGGCGATTTTTTATTCCGAAATGAGCGTCGCCTTTACGACGGAACGCGACATGGCATCAGGCGGGGGCTCAGCCTCTCAACCGGCTGGGAGATAACTTCTGCAATCTGACCAAGACTTAATCCAAATGATATTTCAAAATTAAGGATTTTCTGCCATTCACCGTCCTGAGTTCAAACAAACCCTAGGCCCTAAACATGGCAATGAGAACATGGACGCAAGCTAGCATCACCATCTTGGGAATCGTCTTTGCAGCAGGCCTCGCCTTTGCTGCGCCAGAGTTAGGTGAAAAGTCTATTGGAGAGTTTGACTCGGATGACGGGACATATGCCGTCGAAATTGTAAGTTCAGATGAAGAATGCAAAGCGCTTTGCGAAGCCGATGGTCAGACCTGCCGCGGGACCGTTATTTATCAACCTGATACGTCTAAACCAGAGATGCAATGCCGATTAAATAATGGGTTTGGCGAGGCCGCCGTTTTTCCGCGCGTACCCCCAGAGCCCGTTGATTTTGAAAAAGCCCTTGCCGATTTAAATGCTTATCGCCTGTCTAAGAATGTACCAACATTGATTTATGATGAGCGCTTAAACCGTGCCTCTGAAGTTCATGCCCGCGACCTCGCAACGGCTGGTATTATCAGCCATACTGGCACAGACGGGTCTGGCCACGGCGACCGCATTCAACGGCAAGGCTATTACTTCTCTATCGCAGGTGAAAATGTCGCCACAGGCCAAATGAGCTGGGACGCTGCCTTTGACGCTTGGAAAAAATCGCCTGGCCATAATGAAAATATGTTGCGCGATGATGTCAGCGAATTTGGCTTGGCCTTGGTCTATGAACCCACCACCACATATTCCACCTATTGGACGATGCTTGTTGCCGACCCTATAGACATAGATGGATCTGAGAGCGGAAATTAGTCCCGACTTGCGGCTCAGCTGGTCCGCTTGCTTAAAACTATGAGAACCCTTAGAGTTCGCACATGAAAATCATAAGTCGTACCGCTGTTTGTCTTCCATTGCTTATCCTTTTAAGCGGTTGTGCCTCCGTGCCTGATCCTGCAGAAATTTGTACAGCAGAGTGGATAACCCCGCGCGCCACCAGTGCGGTCGACAGAATTGAAAAATCAGCCAAGTCATCATTTAAAACATTCCGTGATGTGTCAGAAACATGGGCCTCAGGCAAACAACCCGGTTTCTTTCAATTGATAGCTTTGAACGGTGCTATGAACAAAATGAAAAAAGAACTGACACGGGGGCAAGGCATCAAGGATTTAAAAACGGTTGCGAAAACCTGTAACGACCCGAACATTATCAAAACATCTATGCATGACTTGCTTGAACGCCAAGGACTTTCAGACAACCTCATTGGCTGGATTGAAAACTCGCCAATTTATGAAAGTATCATTGCTAGCATAGCCAAACCAAATCCCGTGAAACCTAACGGCTAGTGCGGCTTGACGATTTGCAGCTCGAAACCTAAATCGCGGCCATGTCTTACCGTGTTGCCGCACTTTATAAATTTACGTCCTTACCCGACTACACCCATCTGCGGGAGCCCTTGCAGAATATGTGTGACCTCTATGGTATTAAAGGCACGCTGCTCCTCGCGCTCGAAGGCTTAAACGGAACGATAGCGGGCGAAACCAACGACATCGCTAATATCATTTCATTCCTGCGGGCGGACCCGCGATTGGCAGATTTAGACGTTAAATATTCTCACGCGGAAGACATGCCGTTTTACCGGATGAAAGTCCGCTTAAAGCGCGAAATTGTGACAATGGGCGTGGAAGGTGTGGATCCGAATAAGACGGTGGGCACCTATGTCGACCCTGCAGATTGGAACGCCCTCATCACAGATCCTGATACAATTCTAATCGACACCCGAAATGATTATGAAGTCGGAATCGGCACCTTCCAAGGCGCCATAAATCCTAACACAAAAACCTTCCGCGAGTTCCCAGATTGGGTCGAAGCCAATCGCGGCTCGCTCAACAAACCGAAAGTCGCGATGTTTTGCACGGGCGGTATTCGCTGCGAGAAAGCCTCATCCTTCATGCTCGAAAACGGATTTGATGATGTTTACCACCTAAAAGGCGGCATCTTAAAATATCTCGAGACGCAACCCGAGAAACAAAGCTTATGGGAAGGCGATTGCTTTGTCTTCGACCAGCGCGTGGCCGTCACACATGGCCTGAAAGAGTCTGAATATGATCAATGTTTTGCCTGCCGCCGCCCCATTACGGAGGATGAGAAATTAAGACCAAAATACCAAAAAGGTATATCTTGCCATCACTGCCATGATGAAATGACAGAAACGCAGAAAGCGGCCTTTGCAGAACGGCAGAAACAAATTCAACTCGCCAAAAAACGGGGCGACATCCACATTGGGCGTAAAGTAAGCTGATGGGGAATATACTCTACAGCTTTCGTCGATGCCCCTATGCAATGCGGGCCCGTATGGCGCTCTCCCTAGCGGGGACCACATATGAACACCGTGAAGTTCTCTTACGAGACAAGCCAGACCATATGCTTGAAATGTCGCCCAAAGGATCTGTTCCTGTCCTCATTGCAAATGAGACGATTATTGATGAAAGCCTAGATATCATGCGCTGGGCTCTGCCCGAGGCTGAGTTCAAAGCTGAGATTATCGAGGCAATAGACGGGCCGTTCAAATATCATTTGGACCGGTATAAATATGCCTCTCGTTATGACGAGAGCCTCAAGCGCGGCGATATTGATCTCTCTCACAGAGTGAAGGCTGTAGACGCCATAAAGGGAATTGAAAGCCAGCTCAGTCAATCTCCCTTTCTCTGCGGGTATGACATGGGACCAACGGATATGGCCGCCTTCCCTTTTATTCGCCAATTTGCCGCTGTTGAGCCAGACTGGTGGGCGGCAGGTAAAGAGCTTCCCTACACGCGAGATTGGCTCGCAGTCTGCGTAAATTCAGATATCTTTCTCAATGTGATGCAGAAATTTCCGCTCTGGACCCCAGAAAACTAACCTTGCCACGATTTGGCCCCAATTCAGTCGCAACCCATGCGCCTATGAAACTTTGGCACACATTAGGTCTGTTCGCCGTCGGGCTATGCTTCATTTCAAATGGACCGCAGGCTCTTGCCCAAGATAGCTTGGAATTAGCTACGCCTAAACCGTCGGCGGATATCTATACGCTCAATCAAGAGCCAGTCTCGCGACAAACCCCGCTTCAACCGACAAGCACGCAAACAGGCCTACCTATAAAACTGTTATATGATTGGCCAAACCTACCCGGTAAATTCAACCTTACAATTACATTGTCCAAAGGCGATCCAGCGGGTGAAGATAATCAAGACATAATTTTATCAAAATCAACGCTCTATCTCGAAAATTTGGGATGGGAGACAGATGCGATTATAACATACCCAGAAGGCGTAAGCGGTTTACGTATTAAAGCCGACTTACGAGATGAAAATCAGAACTTAGTTCTTGATACAGGCCTTCCTATTCCAGTTCTATCTCAAGACTTACGGGTCTTAAAACTCATGCCGCCAGCCCCAGTTGAGAATGCAAGTTTTGCCGTTCCCGATTTCACAGGTGTCGAGACTATATCTGGAAAAATCGCCTTACCCTCCAAGTCCTTTCTCACGCCCGGATCTGTTCTCCATGTCCAATTATTAGAAAACGCGCTTGCGGGAGGGTTATCGACTGAAATAGCAGCTCATGACACCCGTCCTGCCATTTTAAAGAATGGTGAAATCCCATTTTCAATGCGGCGCGGTATATGGGACAGAGCTGACGCGCCCGATTTGGCGTTCAGTGCTTGGATAACAGATGCGCGAGGCCGGAAATCATTCGTGATGCGTAAGCCCGTTAGCTATAATGGCCCCGAAATAGATTACACACTCCGGCTAGATAGCCTGAAACAAGGGACAGAGACCAAGCGAGGGCGTAATTTTAATTTCGAGCCATTAGCGCAAACAGTTGTTCAGGGCGAAACTGAATTCAACCCCGTGAACGGCATACCCCAGCAGGCCCGTCTCAATATCAAACTCAAACAAGATCGTGGGGATTATTACAAGAACCCAATATTGACAGAACAAACACTCATCATTCCCAGTAATACGACGCAGATCCCTTTCCAATTAGTCGCAGACAGTATTTATTTCGATCCCTATGTCCCTGCACCGATTCTCTCAGTCTCACTGACCGACAAAACCGGACGCGTTTATTATCAGAGCGGCGAAATTCGCGCCCGCGAAGGTCAGAATATCGTCCGACTTTACCCCCGCTAACTGTAAGTATTCACAAGATATTTACGAATAACTCGCGCAAATCTCGGTTATCAACATACGCGCGCATTAAAGGGCTTGCGGGAATCGCGAATGTTCATAGCTTCAGCGTAAGAGTTAAATTGATTCATCAGGATTTCATGTCTTACGCTGACCAACGTCATATTCGGCCCAGCCCAACCCTTTCTGGGTCTATAGGCGTACGGCAAAATCCGCTCGAGGTTTTTTTGCGCATATGCATCGCCGAGGGCTATGATTACGAGCGCGTGGATATAAACGAATTACACATCAGCCTTCCCGGCCTCTGGTGTGAACATGATGTTTCGCTGACGTGGAACGCCGCGACTGAGCAAATGCAAGTTTTCTTATTATTTGAAGGTCGGATGCCAGGTGGGCGATCTGATGATATTTGCCGTTTGATGAGCTTACTTAATGAGAGCTTAGCCGCCGGCCATTTCGATTATTGGGATAAAAACCGTTCATTAGTTTATCGCGATTCAGCTTCGCTCCGCGGCGGAGCCAATCTCGGGACTGAACAAGGGCTTGATATGCTGGCGCATGCTTTAGATGCAGCAGAACGCGGCTATCCCGCATGCCAATATGTGATTTGGGCCGGTAAATCGCCTGAAGATGCGCTGACCAGCGCCTTAGTTGATTTGGCGGCGCAACCTTAATGGCTGTGACGCATTTACTCGTTGGCGCGGGGAAAATGGGCGGTGCCCTCTTGAGTGGCTGGCTCGACTCTGGCGTTGTGGCGCCCCGCAAATTGGCAATCCTTGACCCCAACCCGGGGCCAAAAGCCATTTTTGCAATCGAACGCGGGGCAAAGCACATTGTTAGTGTCTCGGATATACCAAAATCAGTTGAAACTGTTTTATTGGCGATTAAGCCTCAAACATTTAACGACATGGCTCCCGACTTAGCCGCGGCTTTACCTCCTCATACAATGATTATTTCAATTTTAGCTGGAACAAGTTTGAACCAGTTAAATCGAGCCTTTGGGGGCCGAATTGTCATTCGCGCCATGCCGAATACCCCTGCATCTATAGGCGCTGGAATCAGTGCCATATATGTCGACCCCAATTTACCAGAAGAGAAAATTGAAGAGACTGAAGCCTTACTTAAACCAGGAGGCAAGGTTGTCAGGGTAGATAGCGAGGCAGCTCTAAATGCCGTAACCGCCGTCTCTGGATCAGGGCCTGCCTATGTATTTCACCTTGTTGAAGCCTTAGAGGCAGGTGCGCTTGCCCTTGATTTGCCAGCTGATGTCGCGGCGAAACTCGCCCGAGAGACCATTATCGGCTCTGCCAAACTCCTAAGCGAGTCCAATGAAAGCCCAGAAACATTGCGTAAAAATGTAACCTCGCCAAATGGGACAACTGAAGCAGCATTAGATGTCCTCATGGGAGAAGATGGCGGATTATCAAAGATGATAATCGCGACGGTTAGAGCCGCTTTCGCACGTGCGAAACAACTGGCCAATAACAGATAGATTGCGCGCTATAGCGGCAAACGAAGGGTCGCTTTCAGCCCTCCAAGATCGCTATCCTCTAATAAGATTATTCCACCGTGAAGCTGTGCAATATCTTGCGAAATCGACAGGCCTAGACCGACGCCCTCAATATTTTGATTTCTGGCTTCATCCAATCGCTGGAAGGCCTTAAAAACCGCCTGTCTTTGGCCTTCAGGAATTCC
>CAYWSI010000035.1:0-14902 GCA_964460585.1 uncultured Algimonas sp. | reverse complement strand
AACGCGCCTCAAAATCCGCGCAGGCGAAGATTGAGGCGAGGCAAGAGCGGGAGGATGCGCGGCGGGATGCGTGAGGTGGGTGTGGTAGGTTTTGGGAACAGAGGGGACATTGAGTCAATGGCATCAAACGCCCAAGATAGGACGCTGGTAATGCTTCTGTGCACGCCTGCCTCAATCTTTCTGCCTAGACAAAGTTCATGCGAACAGCTTATGGTGAGGAGTGCGGTGGAACTTGACATTGTTGGGTGCATTATTCCTATTGAGCTGCGAAAATTCGCGCCAAACAGAGACCTCCATTACCGCGGCCCCCTATTCCGCCGTGAAGACCGCAGTGTGCGACAAGCAAGTTGTTCTTTTAGGTGAAGGGGCTGGTCACAACGAAGGCGCAACAAATGCGTTCAAGTCTCAGGTTGCCCGTGACCTTATACAAGATTGCGGATTTTCACTCATCGTTTTTGAGAGCAGTTTTTATCAATTCGTTGACCTCAACCGTAAGTTATCGTCCGGCAAGAATATCTCCCAAGAACAGATTCAAGCGTCTATTGGTGGGCTATGGGCCAATCAGGTTGAAATTGAACCTTTGGTGAAATTCTTACGCGAGGCAACCAACGTTAGACAGGTGACAATCGCTGGCATGGATGACCAGATTGCCGGTAGGGGGCAGGATTACGCCAATTTCGAAATGCCTGCTGAACTCACCAAAGGATTGAAGATCGAACAGCAAACAAAGTGCCGTGCGGCAATAGAAAGGCATGTCTACTGGGCTTATAGCGATAGTGATCGCTATGACGCCTCCAAGAAGCAATTCATCCTATCCTGTTTGGAGGTACCTGATCATAACGATGACACGCAGATGGCCGCCATACGCGCGAGCCTTATCCGTGATTTTCAACGTGACCTTTTAGGGAACGAAGCACATTATACTGGCCGGGCCAGTTCCATGTATGAAAATTTTGAATATTGGTTCGATAACCGCGGAAAACCAAAAACAATTGTTTGGAGTTCCACTGTCCACGCCGCTAAAAGCGGCCACCTCAGCCCGTCCTTTGGCGAGTTAGTGCAAAACCGTTTTGGGGATGACGCTTACACAATTGGATTTTCGGCTCTTTCGGGCACACGTGGACGTCCTGGTCGCAACGCCATAGCTTTACCTGAAGCTCCGGACACAGCCATTGAGGCGATCGTTTTTAAAGAATCAGAAGATGATATCATATTTGTGGACTCTAAAGCCCTCGCCGCTTTTGGAAATGCCCCTGCAGCTGCTCTTACAAATAGATATGAGACACGAGACTGGGCAGCTAAACTGGACGGCCTTATTGTGTTTCGTACTCAGAGACCGCCGACACTCATGCCGTTGCTTAAGGAGTAAGCCACCAAAAGTTCAAACGCCTCAATGCAGGCATTTACGTTATCTAATCTTCGATCACGAGCGTCCTAAAGTCGCCTCAAATAAGACACTGAGCCAACGTCCAGTATGGAGATTTTCCACCTTATCTGCAACCACCCCCACATCGCCCCTCGCATAACCGCCCATTCCTCGCTACATCCCTTCCCATGACCGAACCCTGCCAACTCTATCTGCTCACACCGCCCGTCATCCCCGACGTGCCAGATTTTTGCAAAGTGCTGGAAACCACGCTCGCGGCGGCGCCTGTGGCGTGTCTTCAAATTCGCCTGAAAGCGCTTGAAAATTCAGCCTTGGTTCAGGCCGGGAAAGCCATAACGCGGGTATGTCATGCCGCTGGCGTGGAGGTTATTTTGAATGATGACCCGTCGCTTGTGGCCGACATAGGAGCTGATGGTGCCCATATTGGGCAGGAAGATATGGACTATTTTTCATCCAGAGAGCTGCTGGGCGGGGATGCTATTATTGGCGTGACCTGTCATAATTCTAAGGAATTGGCCTTTGCCGCCGCAAAGGCTGGAGCGGATTATGTCGCCTTTGGCGCGTTTTTTGACACGCCGACGAAGACACCAAAAACCCGCGCGGAATTGGAGATTTTATCATGGTGGCACGAAGCCGTGGAAATACCGAGCGTCGCAATTGGCGGAATAACAGTGGACAATGCGCAGGCCGTGATCGCGGCGGGCGCGGATTTTATCGCGGTCTCTTCGGGGGTGTGGTCCCATCCGGACGGGCCCGCCGTGGCAGTCTCGCGCTTATCGCAGCTCTGTGCGGCGTTCTCGCCCCCCTCTCCGTAAGTGCTGCGCCGACGCTTCAGAATCCGGAAGAAATCACCGCGAATTTTGACGCGGCTCTACAGGCCTTTAATTCAGGGAAATTTATCGAGGCGCTCAGCCTCTCGCAAACCGCCGCTAAACTGGGCAGCACGGACGGCGCGGTCATGGCGGGCTATATTTTGCGCTATGGCAAAGCGGGCGTGACGGATTTGAGCGCGGCGCGGAAATGGTATGAACAAGCCGCCGCCAAAGGTCATCCTGACGCTTTTGTCGCGCTCGGCGAAATGGGCATACGCGGCCAAGCGGGGCTGACGAAAACCGATGCAGCCGCATGGCTGACCCGCGCCTCTGATGCGGGGCGCACGGACGCGATGCGCGCGCTGTCTGATCTCTACCGCACGGGGCAAGGCGTCCCCGCCAACACGGCCGAATCTGAGCGTCTCTTGAAAGGTGCCTCTCAGAGCTTTGACGCCGAAGCGGCAAAACGCCTCGGCGATAGTCTCTTCGAGCGCGACCCAAAGGAAGCGCTGAAACATTATGAAACCGCCGCCGATGCGGGCCATATTGAAGCCGCCTATATTGCCGGCGTGATGTATGCGGAGAATTTTGAAATCCGGCCCAATAGCAAACGCTCTGCCACTTTGTTGCGGCAAGCCGCTTACGGCGGACATGCCGCCGCCATGGCCGATTATGGCTTGCTCGTCTATCAAGGCTATGGCGCCGAAAAATCTGACGCCGAAGCCGCAGAGTGGTTCCGTAAATCCGCCAAAGCGGGCGATCCCGAAGGGCAGTTCCTCTATGCCTTTACGCTGGCCAAAGGCGAAGGTCTGGAGAAAAATCTCGAAGAGGCTTATTATTGGGCGTTAAAATCAGGCACGTCTGGCGTGGATGAATATGACGCCGACCGAGAAACCCTACG
The DNA here is from genome assembly GCA_964460585.1 of uncultured Algimonas sp. Taxonomy (GTDB): domain Bacteria; phylum Pseudomonadota; class Alphaproteobacteria; order Caulobacterales; family Maricaulaceae; genus Litorimonas. The sequence continues at coordinate 11,802 of CAYWSI010000035.1, read as the reverse complement.
CAAAGGCTTGGAAGGTAAATTAACGTCCACAGAAATTGCGCGGGTCAAAGCACGGAAATAACTGCGAGCGATATGAATTTATTGTAGGTTTAGACATCCAGCGCGCTTATAGGACGTATAAACTGAGACTTTAGTTTAATACAGCCCAGCAGGATACCGGCTTTCATGAAACATATATTTTTAGGACTACTGATTCTCGTCCTATCAACTGTATCTGCGGCCGCGCAAAATACGGGCGGGATATTCCCGCCAAATGTCAATGAAGGTCATCGGTCTGCGCAATATCGCTCCGCCTATAATCTTGATAATGACCGCTTTGCGCAGCGTCTGCATTATCAGCAAGCGATAAATGGTGATTTCATGTGGCGGCTTATCGGCCAAACCCGAGAGACCGACAGTTCCGATTTTGATTTTGACTTTGTCCAAGCCGAACTGTTCTGGCAACTCTCTCCCGATAATTCGGATTACGGGACGGCCTTGCGGTTTGATGTGCGCCTGCGCGATGATGACCGCCCGCATCAAGTCGGCCTAAATTGGTCAAATCAGTGGAAATTTGCTGAGAATTGGACAGCCCGGGCCGTCATCCTCTCAGCCCTGCAATTTGGCGAAAATGACACGGGCGGCATATTCCTCGCGCCGCGCGCCCATCTCTCCCGCAAATTAGACAATGGCTACAGCCTTGGCGTCGAATATTACGGCAATTTCGGAAATACGAAAAACTTCTCAGTCAGTAAAACCGGACAAGCCGCTGGACCCTTTATCTCAACAAAAATTGCAGAGAAAACGAGCGTGATAGCAGGCGTACAATTTGGGTTAAATGACGTGGCACCGGATGCGGATTTACGGCTTTGGGTGACGCAGGGTTTTTAATTTAAGGCTTCTAACTCAGGAAGCTCTGCAATTTCCCCATCGCGGTCATCACCGCGACTTAACATGGCAGTGACCCCATGTCGTAAATTAAATTAAGCTCTAATGGTCATATCCGGGATTTGTTCGCGCGAGCTTTCGCATCAATCCTGGCCAGACAAGATTATCCCCCATCCCAGGGATAAAGGCGGCGGCGCCTTGTTGATAAACGCGGTCTGCCATGTCTTGCGGCTCTTCAACCAATAAGTCTTCATGTCCGGCGCTCTGCGCAAAGATTTGCGCTTTGCAGGCATTCTCTAGAAAATACATTCTCAGGAATGCCGTGCCGCACGTTGGACCCAACGTCAGCGTGCCGTGATTTCTGAGCATGAGTAAGGATTTCGCGCCTAGATTTGCGACAATGCGATCACGTTCATCCAGCTCAAAGGCGATACCTTCATAATCATGATAGGCGAGATCATTATAAACCTGCATGGCCATTTGCGTATAACGCCGCAGGCCTTTTTTTTGGGCGCTCACAGCCATACCGTAAGGTGTATGGACATGGATAACACAACCCGCATCTGCGCGGGCGAGATGCACCGCAGAATGAATTGTGAAACCTGCAGGATTTATAAAATAAGGCGTATCTTGGCACAGCTTACCCGACCCATCAATTTTAACCAAGGATGAGGCGGTCATTTCGTCAAACATGACGCCGTAAGGATTTATGAGAAAACGGTGTTCCCCATCTTCATCCGGAAGGCGCGCCGAGATATGAGTAAAGACAAGATCGGTCCATCCATGCATGGCGCATAAGCGGTAAGTGGCAGCCAAATTTTTGCGAATTTGCCATTCCTGCGCCGACACCACACCTTCCAATCGCTCAACCTGAGTCGGGTCCGGAATGTTAAAACCAGACATCCCATCCACGGCGCGCGCTGGATCATTCTCGGTCTGAGCATTCATTGCTATTCTCCTTTTGTCCAATGATAGCTAGCGCATCGTATTTAGCAAGTTATGGGATATGCATGGCCTATGTGCGCAAGCACATAGGCAAGAGGTGAGATAAACTAGAGGACAGAGGCGGGTTCAACCCAATCTAAGTTCTGCGCTTCCGCAACGGCTTCATAGGTTAGCTTACCTTCACAGACATTCAAACCGTTGAGTAAATGCGGGTCTTCTTGCATAGCTACTTTCCAGCCTAAACGTGCGATGCGCTTAGCATAGTGCAAAGTGGCCGCATTCAAAGCATAGGTCGAGGTTCGCGCAACGGCCCCAGGCATATTCGCCACACAATAATGGACAACCCCGTCGACAATATAAGTTGGGTCAGCATGGGTTGTGGGTTTTGATGTTTCAAAACATCCGCCTTGATCAATGGCGACATCGACGAGGACAGCGCCCTCTTTCATTGTCGACAACATCTCGCACGTCACAAGTTTAGGCGCTGCGGCTCCTGGAATAAGAACGGCGCCGATCACAAGATCCGCTTCTGTTAGGAGTTTAGCCAATCCATTCGGTGTGGAGCGCTGCACTTGAGCTTGATTCCCAAATTCATAGGCGAGCTTTTCCATCACCTTATTTGACCGTTCTAAAATTGTGACATCCGCCTGCATTCCAATGGCCATCAACGCTGCATTATAGCCAACATCCCCGCCGCCAATGACAACGACCTTACCGGAGGCCACACCGGGAACGCCGCCCAGCAAAACACCACGCCCGCCGCCCAGCTTTTGTAAGGCGGTTGCGCCGACCTGCGTCGCAAGCCGACCTGCAACTTGGCTCATGGGCTTTAGCAGCGGTAATTCACCGCTATCATCCGTTACCGTTTCATAAGCGATACAAACTGCGCCTGATTCGATGAGTTCCTTGGTCTGTTCAGGGTCAGGGGCGAGATGTAGATATGTGTATAGAATTTGACCCGGACGGAGCATGGCGCGCTCAACAGCTTGAGGCTCTTTGACTTTCACGATCATATCGCAAGCAGCGAAAATCTCTTTCGCGGTGGATTTCACCTGCGCTCCAGCGGCGGTATAGTCTGAATCCAATGCTCCAATGCCTGCGCCGGCTTGCGTTTCAACCCAAACCTCTTGACCATCAGCCACGAGTTCGGACACAGATTCGGGTGTTAAGCCAACACGATATTCCTGCGGCTTAATTTCCTTTGGGACGCCAATACGCATATTACTCTCCTATTTCAACGAGTCATATCTAACCTATTTAGCTTGGGATTATCTTCATTTTCGGCTTTAATTCTGCGCAATATTTAAGATATTATGCCAATAATTTTATAATTATTCGGATTATTTATGAATATATCGACCGTTGACCGTAAAATTCTTCACGAATTGCAAGCCAATTGCCGACAGAGTTCGGCGGCTATTGGAGAGAAAGTTGGCCTGTCTGCTTCTGCCTGTCACCGCCGTATTGGACTGCTGGAAGAGCGCGGCTTAGTCGAGCGATACGCGGCCAGACTAAATGGTGAAAAACTAGGATTCGCCATGACCTTTTATGTCGAGGTGACATTAGAAGGCCAAAGCGATGCGATTTTATCCGCCTTTGAAAAGGCCGCTATGGCCCGTCCCGAAGTCCTAGAATGCCACCTCATGACAGGGCAAGCCGATTATCTCATTAAGCTCGCAGCGCCGAATACAGCCGATTATGAGCGCATTTATCGCCGCACAATCGCCGCCCTGCCACATGTCAGCCGAATCCAATCCAGCCTTGTTATGAAAACCGTCAAACGCTGGACGGGTTATCCCGCATTGTAAGCCGATAAGTTTTCCCTAGCGTGAGTGATTTTTAATCTTCTAAGTCACAGAAATCAGTGCAATTTACATGGACCACACCTTTTTGCTCGTCTATGGCCGTACTCATATTATTCGAGTCATCTATTGGGAATATTTTGCCAAAATCTTTTCGGAAAGAATCTTGGATGAAGTCCACTGCATCAGCTGTCATGATTGCAATAGCAGGACTTTCAACGACGACATATGCACCGCATAGCGCAGCGCAAACATCAGACCCAGACTTAAACCTCGCAGCCGATAGCCCATTTCGCGACCCAGATATTATCTATTTGGAAGCCGATACGCTTGTAAATGACGAGGCAACACAACGCCTAACGGCCTCAGGGCAAGTCGAAGGACGCTATGAAGATAAAACCCTGAGAGCGGATAACGTCGTTTATAATCTTGAAACAGGTCAAGTCATTGCGAGTGGTAATGTTGTGCTGGTTCAAGGCGACGGGAGTTCTCAATATGCAGATAAGCTTGAGCTCTCTAACGAATTGGAAGCCGGCACCGCCACGGATTTTGTTGCAAGAACGCCTGAGGGCGGATTAACGGCAGCGCGTTTTGTCGCACGCTCAGAAGACGGAGAAGTTGAGCTATACAACGCCTATTATACGGCCTGCGAAGTTTGCGAAGAAAAACCAAATCCAAGTTGGAGAATTAAAGCGCGGCAAGTCACGCAAGATAGCGAGTCGCGTACAGTTCAATATCGCGACGCAACACTCGAACTCTTTGGCCTCCCGGTCTTCTACAGCCCTTATTTGGCCCATCCTGACCCGAGTGCCGAAAGAGCGAGCGGCATATTAGCCCCATTTATCGGCTTCTCTGAATCGACAGGGTTAAATGCCCGCGTGCCATATTACTGGGCCATTGATGATCACACCGAAGCGACGATTACGCCCCGGCTCTACTCAAAGGTCAATCCTCTGCTCGGCATTGATGTCGCACGGCAATTTCATACTGGCCGGATAGAGGCCTCAGGAAGTTTCACTTATGGCAGCATTTTTGACAATGATGGCGACGCCTTTGATGACGCATCAGCATTTTTAGACCCGGATAACGCGCCCGTAGGCAAAGAATTTCGCGGGCACCTCAATGCGAAAGGCCTATTTACGCCTACAGATTTTTGGACTTATGGCTTTGGACTGCAACTTACATCAGATGATAATTATCTCACGCGCTATAGCTTAAGCGAGGAGAGAGAAACACAAGGTCTCTATGAAGGTGAGTCGCGCCGGAATACGTCCCAAGCCTTTATTGTAGGCCTAGATGACAACACGAGGCTGACAGCTTCTTCTGTCGCTTTCCAAGATCGCCGCGACCGCATTACTGAAGTTGGAGACAATCAGTTCGTCTTTACGCAAACGGATGACGGCGCCTTACCGGTCATCGCGCCGCGTTTAGAAGCGGAGCATTATCTGACGGATCCTGTTTTAAACGGGCGCATTAAAGCCAGTGGGAATTTAACCGTTTTAACACGGGATACAGGATCTGATTATACCCGCGCTACGGCGGGGCTCGATTACGGTAAAAGCTGGATTGCACCCGGCGGGATTGAAGTAAAACCCTTTGCCAATATTCGCGCGGATTACTACGATATTGAACCTGATGAAGATGAGTTGCCTGGCTCTGAAAGCAACAGCTTTGACCGCACATTAGGGCAAGTCGGCGTCGATATTCGCTATCCATTTATAAAAGCAGGGGAAGATGTCACTTGGGTCGTCGAACCCCGTGTCCAAGTCACCCAAAGCTTTGGCGATGCCAAATTAGACGAGTTCACGGATAGCGGCGCTACAAACCTCATCTTCACCGAAGACGCAGGTAATGCTGACCTGACGGCGGCTCTCTTATGGCAATCCAATAAATCATCAGGATTTGATTTCTGGCAAGAAGGCACGCGGATTGACGTCGGCGGTAGTGTCTCTGCAGATTGGGGGAAAAACAGCTCGGCGAACCTATTTGTCGGTCAATCTTTTTCATCTGGTGGGGATGGTCAGGCCATTGATGGATTATCAAGTGAAAATGGGGGCTTCTTACTTGGGTCAGGACTAGAAGGCGATCAATCCGATATTGTCGGCGAAGCCTCGCTGAATTTAGGACGCACCTTTAGAACACAGACCAGATTACGGTATAATGAGGACACAGACTCCTTAACCCGGATAGACTCATCAGCGCGGCTGAGAACAAAATGGGTTGAAGGCTCTGCGCGTTATTTCCGCCTAAATAGTGCCAGTAGCCAACTTGTTAATACGTTAGATGCCCCGCCTGAAGAAATCACAGGGACCGTCAGGTTTAATGCCACAAAAAACTGGAGCACGAGCTATTCTGTGACCCGTGATCTTGATTTAGATACAACGCGGCGACAATCCTTTGGATTACAATATAAGGATGAGTGTACGCTTATTGAACTGCTCTACACGGAGCGTAGATTCGATAATGATGCCATTCGCGACAATTCAGGTATTGGCATTCGCGTCTCTTTCTTAACGCTTGGAGAGTTTGGCGGTTAACCGACAAAGCTCTTTTCAACGACAAATTCGGCGGGTTGAGAATTAGACCCTTCTTTGAGTCCAAATGTTTCGACCAAAGCCGCTGTATCATCAATCATCGCTTTGGACCCACAAATCATAACGCGGTCCGTTTCCGGATTGAGCGCAGGCACGCCCGCTTCCTCAAACAGCTTACCCGTTTCAATCAGGGTCGTAATGCGGCCCTTCAGCGGGTGGTCCTCGCGTGTCAGTGAGGTGATAAGTTTCAGGCGAGAGGTCCCGTCTTCACGTACAACCATTTCGCCAACCAAAGGATCATTTATCAAATCTTCAACAAGGCGCTGGGAATATTGCAACTCGCCAGCCTCGCGGCAGGTATGGGTCACAATCACTTCGTCATAACGCTCATAGGTTTCTGGGTCGCGCACGAGGGACGCAAAAGGCGCAAAGCCTGTCCCTGTCGAAAACATCCATAAACGTTTCCCGGGCAATAGCGCATCCAAAACAAGTGTACCGACGGGCTTACGGCCCAATAGCACCGTATCTCCCGTTTCAATCTTTTGCAGGCGCGATGTCAGAGGCCCGTCTTCAACTTTAATCGAATAAAACTCTAATTTATCATCCCAAGCCGGAGACGCCACGGAATAGGCACGCATGATAGGCCGCTTTTGATCTTCTGTTTTTGGTAGTCCAATCATAATGAACTCACCTGTCCGAAACCTGAAAGACGCTGGACGTGTTATAGAAAAAGCAAAAAGCCGATCCGTAAAGTGCTCAACGGAGAGGACTTTTTCCTCGGTAGGGGCATTAGACATGGTGGAGAATCCATCCTGAGTATGATTGCGCTGCGCAATAAACGCTTAGCTGTTGTGTTTCAATATACTATATAGGGAACCAATCGTTCTTTATAAAGAACACAAGAGCGTTATATATTCATATAGATTTGAAGCGTATCAAGTTGTACCCCTAAATCAAAAGTCTAAACACCTATGTATCTGTCAACGCAAAGTTAGCTGTGGGTTTACCACCATTTATCAATGAACCCTAAAATCTATCTCGCCAGAATTGCCTCCGTTTGTGAACGCATCTTTGATGCGGTCAAACCCAAACGTGAATATGGCGAAATCGAAATCGATTCATATTTTGGACATGCAACCCCCAGCGAGATAATTTTACGCGGCCGAGTCTTAACACGGCGCGGGGTTGAGGCGGTTGAAGAGCTGGAAGACGATCCAAATTTATGGACAAATTTCAAGTCCATGATTGCCTTATTCAACACGCGGGAAATGTCCGATGTTCCCATTCGCTGCGGCGACCTCGAAACTTTGAGCGATGAGGAAGGGTATTTTGAGCTGACCCTGCCGCGCACAAAGGGAAAAACGGGATGGGACACCTATGATATTTGTTTTTCTGAGAATAAAATCCGAACTGAACTGACGGCCCTCATCCCTTCGGCGAGTGCAAAATTCGGTGTGATCTCAGACATTGATGACACTTTAATCAAGACAGATGCTTGGAGCCTGCGGCGTAATCTGTGGAATTCTTTAACAGGGAATGCCCAATCTCGCCACGTCTATCCAGATGCGGTTCAATTGATTTCCAATCTCCATGCGAAAGTGAACCCCGTCTATTATGTCAGCTCCTCACCTTGGAATATGCACGGATTTTTGACCGAAATTTTTGATCGCGCAGGTCTGGTGCGCGGCCCAAAATTTCTCAGAGACTTAGGCATTTCTGATACGAAGTTCATTACAGGCACACGCGGCAATCACAAAAGTGATGCCATTGATGCAATTTTAGCGGCCAACCCTGATTTACCATTCATATTATTAGGCGACACAGGCCAGCATGATGCTCATGTTTATTATGAGGCCATTTTGCGTCACCCAAACCGGATTCAACGCATTATCCTGCGAACCCCGCAACCCAAATTATCAAAGACCAACCAAGCTTGGGTCGATAAAATCAAAGAAACTCAAACCCCACTCTTCATTGGGGACACTTATGAGCCACTCCTAACGCAAGCTAATTCGCATTCACCAAAGCCATAAATTCGGCTCTCGTATCAGAGTGCAGGAACTGACCATCCAGCGAGGAAGAAATCATGCGATGCGGCGTGCGGATACCGCGCATTGTCATACAAAGATGCTCACCTTTAGCCATGACAGCAACATTATCCGTTCCCAAAAATTTCTTCAGATCATCAGAAATATCGGCGACAAGTTTTTCCTGCAACGACAAAGCATGCGCATTTTTATGGGCGATACGGGCAAATTTAGATAGGCCCAAAACCTTATCTTCTGCGATATAAGCCACCGAGACATCACACCAGAACGGCAGCATATGATGCTCGCACATTGACCAGACACGCATTCCCGTTACCGCCACCATTTGGTTATGTTTAACTGAAGAAAAGGTCGTGTTGAGTTTGCCCGGCTCATATTCAATGAATTCACGCCAGAAATTCGCAATCCGGCGCGGTGTTTCTAAAAGACCCTCGCGGTCCGGGTCTTCCCCCAAAGCAATGAGCATTTCGCGGACAAGCTCTTTTAATCTAGCGTGGTCAACTTTTTTAGCTTTTTCGTGCTTATTTGGCATAAATATCATTCCTTTAGAGACGAACGCATTAGCGCCGTCTTTTACTTATGTGTCCGCCGCGGCCTGCGATTGTACAGTCCGCCGGATAGTTTCAACGCGTTTGCGGTTTACACCTCTATCAGAGTATCCCACGCGGCTTGATGAACGAATTTGGCAAAGCTCTCCATCTTGCCTTACCTCAACATCATCTACGAATTTGAAGAGGCGGCTCATATAGGTGGCGGAGAGATAGTCGTCAGACCGCGAGGTTATAGTGCCACCCGTCGCTTCAATCGCAAGTAAAATATCAGCGACTTTACCCTTAATCGGCGCAATCGCTCGCTCTGACTGCGTATCGGCTTCTGAACACACGCAATTGGGTTTGCTACTCGGTTCGGCCAAGCGGCCATTAATCAAGCCCGGTGCCTCACCCTTTTGGCTGACCAATCCGAGGAGTACGAATAAGAGGAAAAGTCCTCCGATAATATAGACGAAAATCATTCCGCGTCCTGTTTCATAACTTGCTCAATATAATCATCATACCAAGTTGGGCCCTTTAGAGATTGGAAAAACCCATTATGCCCTCCATGCGGATGAATGATACGGCGAGCTCGATGATTTAATTTCAATCCCAGTAAATCTTCAATAGGTATCATACCGTCATCCGCAGCTGAAATCAGAGAGAGCTCTATCGGGCAATGTTCCAAATCCCGCTTATCAAGGCGGTAGGAATCGAAATAAGATTTCAAATCAGAAAACTCGGAATAACGCGGCAATATTTTTTCAAGTATCCCCAAAACTGTGCGTTGGGAGAGTATCTTGCCGAAGTCATAAATATCTGGATAGAGCGCCTGTTTCTTTCGCAGGGATCGGGTCCATTTTTTCAGAAAGTAACGTTGATAGAGCGGATTTAAATCGACAAGCGGCGCCGCGCCCCACGGGTCGATAACGGGACTAATCGCGAAAATATGTTTCAAATTCTGAATAGATAAATCCCGCAAAGACCGCGCAATTCGCAAGGCGAAATTGCCGCCCAATGAAAAGCCCACAATATAAACGGGCGCGCCGTCCGCTTTTTTGGCGGCTTGTTTAACGGCGTCAAAAACCTCGTTAAATAAGGTCGAATAGAACAACCCCTCATTCAGCTCATGCGTATCGCCGTGGTCGCGGTAATTCAGCCGAAAGACGGAGGCTCCGCGCTCATAAAGTCGCCGCCCTGCTGCCACAACATATGTGCTATCTTGGGAACCTTCCCAGCCATGCAGGAAAATCACCAAAGCCTTATTCGCGGGATGGGGTGAATAGCTCCCCTTGAGCCGCACGCCGTCATCGCAATCCAAAATAATATCCTGCCCTGCCTCTACCATCAGGTTGGTCCCCGATTTGCGAAATTTCAAGCTTGCGAGAATAGTTTGCACCATCTGATGACGCATGAGGATGGGCGGATGAAACGGACGAACGCCCACTGGCAATGGAGGCAAAATGCGCGGTTCGTTATGTGCCGAAGAGACTGACATATAAGTAACTTTGAATCAAAAAGCGCGGCCGTTCAAGAGACGAGCCGCGCCTTTAGGTCATTTAAACCTGTAGCTCTAATCAGGGATTAGAGATCGTTTAGGTAATTCCCAAAATGCGTATTTTCAGAGCCTTTTAATCCAAGTGCATCTACTTCACCCTTGAGCGCTTGCGGATTTTCAGACCGCAATGCGATTGAGATTTTCTTTTTCCCCTGCACATCAACATTCTCGATCTCTACTGAGACATCATTGCGCTCATAATGACGACGATTGAGGTTCGCTTCATAATAGCGCGACTTTTTAGACAGCGCATCTGTGAGGCTTTCTGCATCGGCAACGGAAGAACAAGATCCGCGGAATTTCGGAACATATGTGCCGATGATAGAGGCTGTTGTCCGCTTCATTGGGAAGGTTGTTTTCACACTGCGCTCCCATTTTTCGAGTGCGCCTTCGGCGGAGACCATTGTGTGGACTTCCAGCGTCTCATTGTCGCAAAGTGTTGTGATAGTATTAGATCGGCCGGGTAAAAGGAAATAACGGTCAATATGATCTGACGTCCCTTTTTCGGTAAAGTCTTTTTCGATAATTTGTACAATGTCGTCTAGCTCGGAATTATCATCAAAAAAGCCGCGCCATTGATAAAAACGGTCAGGGCCATTGGCTGCGTGACGACGAGACGGATTTAGAGGGCGATTGTCGAGGTAAAGCATGGTGTCCTTTAAAGGTTTCTGGTTTGCAATAGATAAGCCATTAGGTCCGAGGCGTTAAAGCGGCAGGTATGAATATGGTAAAGTTTATGACTCTTTTCTGCTTATCACAGGCAGTGGTACATATATCCAATGGCTAGTCATAGAAATCCTTTACCAAAACTTAACGCCAGAGTCAAAGATTTGTCACGGTCTAGGAACGATGGGGTAAAAGCTGAGGTTTTCAGCAGGTCAACCCCTCTTCTACTCCGTCTCAAACTCCATAATGACTTCATCCACGGCGAGGTTATCCCCTGCGGCGGCGTTGATTTTTTTGATGACGCATTTGCTTTCGGCGCGGAGCGTATTTTCCATCTTCATGGCTTCGACCACGGCGAGGGCTTGGCCGTCTTGGACCTCTTGACCTTCCTCAACGAGAACGCTCACCACCACACCCGGCATGGGGCAGAGCAGCAAGTTAGAGGTATCGGGCGCAATTTTAATCGGCATGAGTTTGGCGAGCTCTGCGGCGCGTGGATTTCTGACCGCCACATCGAAAGTCACGCCGCGGTGCCAGACGCGGTAGCCTTCTGGGATGGGGCGAGCCTTAAAGGTGAAAGCGCGGCTATCGACAAAGGCGCGAATAATCTCCTCGCCCGGACGCCAGTTCAGGCTGACTTCCAGCTCTAGCGCGGCCTTATCCGTATTATCATCCATCACGATAGTGCGCACGCCGCTCTCGCCGTTCACATCTGCGGTATAGATTTTATCTTCGCCCGTTGGACATTTCACGGCGACAGACCATTCATCCGGAATATCGCGCTCATGGTTGGGCAGGCTGCCGGAAATCTGCGCCGCGCGATGTTCTCTAATATCATGCATGAGCGAGCAA
>CAYWSI010000034.1:0-15046 GCA_964460585.1 uncultured Algimonas sp. | reverse complement strand
CCCAAGGGCGCAGCCATTTCGCCCACACCGCATCGACGCGCCCTTCAATCAGGGCCGCCACCGCGAAACTAAAGGGCAGGGAAAATCCGACATAGCCGAGATAAAGAAAGGGCGGGTGAAAGGCGAGGCCGGGGTCTTGCAAAATCGGGTTGAGCCCATTGCCGTCCACAGGAACGGGGTTCAGCCGTTCAAACGGGTTGGAGGTAAAGAGGATAAAAGCTAAAAACCCGGCGGCGACGAGCGCTTGAATGGCAATGGCGCGCGCTTTTAATTGCGGTGGTAAAGCTTTGCCAAAAATCGGAACCGCCGCGCCATATCCCGCCATCATCAAAACCCAGAGCAAGATAGAGCCTTCATGATTGCCCCAAACCCCGCTGATTTTATAGAGCAGCGGTTTGTCAGAATGACTATGCAGCGCGGCGAGTTTGACGGAAAAATCCGAGGCGACAAAGACGCTCGTCAGGGCGGCAAAGGAAAAGGCCAATAGCACGAATTGCCCTATGGCGGCGCGGTCACCAAACTCCATCAGCCGCGCCTGATTACGATGCGCCCCAATCAGCGGAAGCGCCGCTTGCAAACACGCCACACAAAAAGCGAGCACAAGGGCCATATGTCCGAGCTCTGCGGTCATGACATGCGTCTAACGACAAGGGGGGGGCGGCTCAATGGGGGATGTTGGCTTAGAAGACGTTAGGCGCAGCCTACTGTGAATTGATTTTAGTCGAAGAGGGGCAGGTAATGGCGAAGTTGAGAGGAGAAAAATCCCTAAAGGGGACGTCATCTCAGTGTCTTGATTGAGGCGATTTTAGGACGCTCGTCTAAGGTCTGTCTTGAGGGCAAAAGCAGACGTTAGAATGATACAGCATTACGAAAAAAAGTTCGTGATTAAGTTGAATTACTTGCCGAACGAGCAACTTCTACCTACATCTTAACTATAAGATATATTTGGGGAGATGATGATGAGTGTAATTTCTGGACTTCTAATAGGGTTGTTCTTTGGATTACTATCAAAGGTTATCTCTGGAAAATGGCGCTATCTTCCTCTTTTCGTAATTATAAACGCCTTTTATACATGGCTAAGCCTTCCGACTTTGCAATTCGGGTTTACTGATATACCGCTCATTTTTCTTTTCAATTCATTGGCTCTTCTTGCGCTTGCAGCAGGAAAACCTCTATTTCAATTTAGAGTCAAACAAAGTTTGACGAAAACCAAAATTCCCTCAAACAAAGTCGCGCTAACGATGATGGGGTTGAGCCTTATTGGAGTTCTGATTGTTCCGTTCATCACTTCCTTCGCTGGGTTTCATGCGAAAAAATATTATGACCTTCCAGGCGAGGTTATAACAGGTAAGTTTTCAGATGATGTAGCGGCAATAGATATGTCTCAGGTTCGCCGTGTGGATGGTAGACTAGCTCGTAATGTTGCGGATAAACGACTTGGCGAGGACCGAGGCCTTGGTAGCAGGGTGGAAGTCGGGCGAATGTCAATTCAGACGGTGAACGGTAAGCTTTTTTGGGTAGGCCCGTTAAACCATTCAAAATTTCGTCGTTGGCTTGATAATCGTTCTGGAACCCCCGGGTATGTAATGGTGTCCGCAAGTAATGAAAATGATGTAAAACTCGTAATGGAGGTGAATGAGAACCCTTTAAACCTTCGATATAATCAAGGGGCCTATTTCTGGGATAAACCCGCACGCCATCTCTATGACAACGGTTACGCAACAAATGGAATGACTGATTGGACATTCGAAATTGATGATCAAGGTCGTCCCTTTTATGTAATAACAGATTATAAAAAACGTGTTGGCTTTAAAGGTGCTGATGCCTTGGGTGTAATTGTTTTAGATGTCCAAAGCGGTGAGCTGAAGTCTTATTCGATAGATAATGCTCCTAAATGGGTGGACCGTATTCAGCCTGCTCATTTTATGCGCCGGCAGCTCAATGATTGGGGGAAATATAAAGAAGGATGGGTAAACTCATGGCTAGGGGCTGACGGCGTTCTAAAAACGACTGAGGGCATTTCACTTGTCTACGGCAATGATGGAAAATCTTATTTTTATACGGGCATGCAATCTGTCGGCTCTGATGAAGGTACTGTTGGATTTATGCTGATCAATACTCGTACAAAAGAAATGCGCCTATATGAACAAGCTGGTGCCACCGAGGTTGCAGCGCGAAATTCTGCCGAAGACGAATTTCAGGATTTTGGATACAGAGCTACAAATCCTATCCTCTATAATATTGGCGGTGTCCCTACCTATTTCATGACGCTCAAAGCTAGTTCTGGTTTAGTTAAAGCGGCTGCGTTTGTCTCAGTGGAGGATTATAGCCTTGTCGGATCAGGGAAAACCACTGAAGCTGCTCTTAGAAATTATAATCAAGCTCTTCGTGGGCGGGGCAATACGATAGCGATTGGAGATATTGAAGATTACCGCAATCTTATAGGAAAGGTTATAAGAGTTCGTCAGGAAACTATTGAACAAACCGTAACCTATTACTTCCTTATTGATAAAGCTCCTGACCGCCTCTTTGCAGTGCCTAGTGACATCGCGGCTATGGTCAGAATGACAGATATTGGGGATGCTGTTACGTTATCGTTTCAAGAAGATGGGGCTTCAGTGGTTGATGTATTGGCTTTTGAAAACAACTCTCTGTCACTACGACAATCAGAAATTCAAACTGCTATAGAATCTCTAAATGAAGGAACTCAGGGCGAGCCTTAAGCGAAACGCTAACGACCGCTTTGAGGCGATTTTAGGACGCTCGGCATCATCACACGCTGAGAGAATAATCGTCTTCATAGCTATTATTAAGCTCTTGCGTAGCCTCAAGCTCGCGGGCTTCTGAAGGCATAGGAAGCCCGGCCTCCAATGTGGCGTCACGCCCCGCGAGGAGGAGCTCACTCGCGCGGTCTTCTGCGCCCATATTTGGCGTGATGTCAGCCTTAAGCGTTGTCACGCCATTGATATGTAGGGTCTTAAACATATGCGCCGCATCGGGATGATTAAGCGCCTCTTGTATCGGTGAGCTATGCCCGTCTTGTGCAGATAGACTTAACGTCTGCTCATCTTCTGCAAGCATAACAATAGCATCTTCAAGGGACACCGTTCCTGAAGATTCAGATATAGCGGCTTCAGAAAATGAGGCCTGCTGAATACTGGCCTCGCCTAGAGTCTGGCCTTGGGATTGCCCATCCATTTGCAGCGCGCCTTCTTGCCATGACCCTGTTCCGAAAGATGGGCTAAACTTAGGTAGACCCAAGAAGTCTTTAAGACCATTGCCGCGCGGCGCGCTATAAGGGTCCATATCGTCTATCATCCTGCGGTGACTAGGCATGCCCGCTATGTCTTCAAGCCCTTCCGTAACCTCTCTTGCCAGATCTTCGCCATACCCTTTGACGTCATCATAGGTGTCATAAATAGCCTGGCCCGCCTTACCGACCAAATCGATTAAAAGGCCTGGGGCTAGCTCAGCTTTCATCTCATCAGTAATTTCGTGATGGTTAGCCCATGTTTCAAAAGCTGTTTTGGTCAAAGCCTCACCGCCGACCAGTGTCGGGTCCACTGTGGCTTGGCCAACATGACCGACTAATATTAAATCATATTGCATCACGGCGTCTTCTGACAAAGCGCCATACTCTTCAAATTCACGGGCCTTGGCTTCCAATGTGGCCGCCTCATAAGTTGCGGCCCCCACGCCAACAGGCCCGAGGATTTTAGACGCCTTACCCAGGAATTTACCGCTATCTTCGGCCACATTCCCGAGGGTCTTCCACACGCCCGTCTTGTTCGCCTCCGCTACAGCGTCAGCCACGCCGTTGACCCCGCCGGTGATACGCGCGGGTAAGCTGCCCTCATGAAAATCAGGGAAACGCTCCGCCGCCTCTTGGAGGTGATCACGAAAGATATGGCCTGCGGGACGGTCAGCCGTTCCGCGCTCCAAAGACATCGTGCCATCCTTATCGATTGTCACAACGGCATTTTGAGCCTTGCTGTAATAATGCTGCGTCTCCATATCCGGATCAACACTAAAGCCTTTCACCTTGGGGTCTGACAGGACGTCATCAACATGCCTTGCATCTGCTTCGCTCATCGCGCCGCGTGATGTGTCGAGAGTGTTACCAAGCGATGCGTCTCGTATCGCCTCGACTTGAGATAAGGTTTTGGAGTCTAGGTCCAAGGAGGTCGTATTCGCATCCGGTAAATCAACATTTCTAATCGCTTCAGGGTCGCCTTTGATTTCACGGGCAGTTTCGGAGAAGTCTTGGCGTTCTTGCATAGCATCAGCTACTTCAACGGCTTTTGGATCCCCCGTTTGCTCTAAAGCATCAATGTATGCTTCGTTATATTCTTTGATTGTTTTGTTAATATCATTTTGATCAGTAGCGTTTGCTAAATCATCATATATTGGCAAGCGGGGAGTGCGATTGGTGGTTTCTAGCTGATCTAATTTTTCTAGATATTGATTAGAGTTTTCAGAGGTAAAAAATTGATCAGCCCCTCCTTTGCCGAATACAGGATTGTCGGTAACCTTTGCTGTTGCAACAGTCATGTCCTCGGTGACTTCGTATATTGATACATAAGCATTATATTCGCCACCAAATGCTTTTACTTGGAGACGTTCAGAGAGCTCTCCCACATCAACTTTTCCGTCGGGCCCAGTTAATTTTTCAACTTCATCAGCGCTGGTAAAAAATCGCGAATATGGAGTATCAGCATCCACTGGGTTTCTATATTCAATTTGCGCAACTTTTGTACCGGCAGGTAATGTAGTGCTTTTCCAATTGTCGACGCCTTGATAGTTGTACTTGTTCGTGGCATCGGGGACGAATTTATATTCACCTTGTTCTGCAAAAGCCTCAATAACTTGTTCTTTTGGATTCGGCATTTATTTACTCTTTAATAGTTTGAGGTTTTAGCCTCTTGCGTTCCTGTATTCGTTTTCGTCTTGCAGCTCTTTTCTCAGCGTATTTTTCTTCAATGCCTTTCATTTCTTTCATGTGAACTTCGTTTTGTTCGAAAGTAGTAAAACAAATATGCGCAGCATGATTTCTGGCCCAAATACAGTTTTTAGTAGGAACACCTATTTCAAAATGATCAGGCAACTCAAAATTCTCTAGAACATCTTGTAAAGTTGTGGGGCCGAGCATGTAACAATAGTACCCATCTCTATCCTGATTAAAGGGGCTGCCAGCAGTCTTTTGTTTAGAACCAATCTTGCCACCACGTTCCAGGCAAAACTCTACAATTGGCATTAATGCATCACCACCAGGTTTGCCATTGGACGTTCTAGATGCAATCTTGATTTTCTCTTTACTCATATTCTTATCCAAGCTTTTTATTCCATTCTAGAGATAACATAAAACCCATGGTTGAGCAATCATATGTGTTTTCGTTTGAACTTATCGCGTTTAGTTCTTCTTTTACGGCTTTCCAGTAAACGCTTTCCGCGGCGTTCATTGCGTGCTTCGCGATCTTTTAATATTTCTTCGAATGCGGCAAAGGAAGTAATAGCTATGCTTGATCGATGTTTACTATCAACAATTGCACTTTTTAAATTAGACCTACTTTTTGTCGTTACATGATTTGGAAATGAAAAGTTTTCGAGAATATCTTTTACTGTTACATCACCAACGATTCGGCATAAATTTGATCCATTCCGATCTTCGAAGAAAGGCTCCTCTGGCGTTTTACCGTCAAGCTCACAGCCTCGTTCTAAACAAAACTCAACAATCGGCATTAGGGGCGACCAGTAGGGAATCCCATCCGCTGACGCCGCAATTTTTATCTTATCGTGACTCATCTCTCTCTCCATTACCCTAACCTTACCACAAAACTAAGAGTTGAGTGAATATTAAAGTTTTCGCTTCCTAGATTGCGTCAGCTCTCCTTCTACGACTTTCCAGTAACTTCTTTTTTCGTTTTTCATTCTTCGCCTCGCGTTCTTTTGATATTTTTTCAAACTCTTCAGCCGAAAGTAATCTTATGCTAGAGCGATGCTTAGTATCGGTAATAGATATTTTCCCTGTCTCGATATGGTCAGGGAGCGAAAAATTATCTATAATGTCTTGTGTTGTGACAGCTCCAATGAGTGAGCAACTACTTGATCCATTGCGGTCCTCATAAAAAGGCTTCTTCGGCGTTCTAGTGCTAAGCTTACAGCCACGCTCTAAACAAAATTCAACAATCGGCATGAGTGGGCCCCAATATGGATAACCATCTGCACTTTCAGCTATCATGATTTTCTTTTAGCTCATGTTCTTATCCAAGTTTTCATTCTAATCTAAAGATACCCTAAAACCCATGGTTGAGCAATCAAAGGATTTTTCGCGAGCGGCTTATTATGGGCGGTTTAAGACACTTGCCTAATGTCTCCTTCGCCGTCAAAGCAGTTATTCTTGTAACATGGATTACTGGAATTTTTTGTTTTGTTCCAAAAATCCGCTAATGACGAATGTGAGAATGGGTGAGTGAGGCGCTGTCCCGTTTTTCATCCTTCTATATCCCTCATAAAACCGCAGTTTCGAAAAACATAATCCACACGTTCTCACTTACCCTTATCTTTATACTCGTTCTTTTCGCATTGGGACAGGTAGGACGTCACCTAGTGTAATTTGCCACCGGCAAATTACACACTGTGCATTTTCCTTTCAGGAAATTGCGCGGGCTGTGCGAGGAGACGGTAGGTCTGAGCGACTGATGGTGACACATCGGAGTGTGCCGGGGCTTTTATATCGAGAGGCGACCGCTGGTTCTTGAACCGGGGCTGTCAGGGCCGTCGAAAGATGGGGTTTGTGTGATGTGGTAGGAAACACAGCGCTCAAGCACGGAAAAAACATCTCACCAATGTTTTGACCGTCATGGCATGTCTGACCGGAAGGGCCAACTGCGGGACCCCCGCCCGGTGTATCTACAACTACCGCCGCGTGATTTATCTCGCGTAAAACAATTTAATTATTTTGGTTCCCATCGCGGAATCGATCACGCGGGCTGTTCCGTTTAATAGAAACACTTTGCTGAGTCCTTCGATGGCCAGCCGACATTTCGTATGCCCTCAATGGGTTCACAAAGTTTTCTCACGCACCAAATGCCATGAGCACTAGACATCCAGCGTCATTGCGTTATGGGCGCGCGAACGCTCATTTTATTGAAACTCTATCATGTCTAACTCTGTCGAATTCCTGCGCAATGTCGCAATCGTGGCTCACGTTGACCACGGTAAAACGACCCTCGTGGATAAGCTGCTCCGCCAATCCGGAACTTTGGATGAGCGCGGGGACCGCGAAGAGCGGGTGATGGATAGCGGTGATATTGAAAAAGAGCGCGGCATTACCATTCTCGCAAAGAATACGGCCATTGGCTGGAAGGCCCCAGATGGCCAAGATTGGCGCATTAATATCGTCGATACACCAGGTCACGCGGACTTTGGCGGCGAGGTGGAGCGCGTGCTGTCTATGGTCGATTCCGTTGTGTTGCTCGTGGACGCTGTTGAAGGCCCTATGCCGCAAACGAGCTTTGTGACCAAGAAAGCTTTGGCCCAAGGCCTGCGCCCGATTGTTGTGGTCAATAAAATCGACCGCGTTGGTGCGCGGCCAGATTGGGTTGTCGACCAGACCTTTGATTTATTTGACCGTCTCGGCGCAACGGATGAGCAGCTTGATTTCCCTGTTGTCTTCGCTTCCGCTTTGAACGGTTGGGCTTCTGATGAAGCTGATCAAACCGGTGCGGATATGACGCCGCTATTTCAAGCGATTGTCAAAAATGCGCCTGTTCCAAATGTTGACCCAGATGCGCCGTTACAGCTGCAAGTCTCGGCATTGGATTACAGTTCATACACGGGCGTCATCGGTATTGGTCGGGTGGTGCGAGGCACGTTGAACGCAAAGCAGAATGTTGTGATTGCATCGCCTGATGGCACAGAGCGAAAGGGGCGCATTGTCGACCTCTATGGTTTCATGGGTCTTGACCGCGTGAAAATGGAAAGCGTCTCTGCGGGCGATATTTGTTGTTTCACCGGCGTTGATAATCTCGGCATTTCCGACATGATCTGCGACCCTGACAATGTCGAATTACTGCCGCCGCTCTCCGTGGATGAGCCGACAATCTCTATGACCTTCCAAGTCAACGACTCGCCTTTCGCGGGGCGTGAAGGGAAGTTTGTGACATCGCGGAACATTAAAGATCGTCTCGATAAAGAGCTTATCTCTAATGTCGCTCTGCGCGTTGAGCAACTAGATGATGCGGATAAGTTTCGCGTCTCTGGCCGCGGTGAGCTGCATCTGTCTATCCTCATCGAGAATATGCGCCGCGAAGGGTTTGAGATTGCGATCTCTCGCCCGCAAGTCGTGAATAAGGAAATCGACGGCGTGATGTGCGAGCCTTATGAAAAATTGACGGTTGATGTCGAAGCCGATCACCAAGGCTCCATCATGGAGAAACTTGGCGAGCGTAAAGGCAATCTCCAAGATATGACGCCTGACGGAAATGGCCGCGTAAGATTGGATTATGAAATTCCGACACGGGGCCTGATTGGTTTTCGCTCCGAATTTATGACACTGACGTCTGGTTCTGGTTTGCTCTATCATACATTTGATAGCTATAAGCTGCGCACAAAAGCGCGGATTGGTCGCCGTCAAAAAGGTGTGTTGATTTCCAATTCAACAGGCAAAGCATTGGCCTTTGCGCTTTGGAACCTACAAGCGCGCGGCGAGATGTTCATTGGCCATGCGACGGAAGTTTATGAAGGCATGATTATTGGTCAGAACTCACGTAACAACGACCTGACGGTGAACCCGCTAAAAGGGAAGCAGCTTACTAACGTCCGTGCCTCTGGAACGGATGAAGCGGTGACGCTGACAACGCCGATTACCATGACGCTGGAACTTGCGCTTGAATATATCAATGATGATGAATTGGTTGAGGTGACGCCAGAGTCTATTCGTCTTCGGAAGCGGTATTTGCTGGAAACGGAGCGGAAGAAAGATCAGCGCCGTATGGAAGCGCTAGAAAAAGAAGCGGGTTAGCGATCGACTTTAATTGGCGGTCTTGGGAAACCCCAAATCGTTCCCGCAGATTTGATTAATTCGCTTTCGACTCTAACATATTCTTTGTCGCTTACAGAGATAGAGACCATAGCGTCATAGACGGCTTCTACATCGCGGTCTTCTTTGAAACGTGAAACTGCGCGCAACACGATTGTATTGCGGCGCGGGCCCTTAAGCTTTGTCTCTAATTCGGCTACGTGCTCTTTGAACCAAGCTTCAATTTCTTTTTCAGAAAGAGGTGGCAGAGAGAAAAGCTCAAAAAGCCCAGTCGCCTGCACGAAGAAGCTCGTCATTTCAGGTTTACGAACCTTATTGTCAATTATGACCGTTATAGCGAGCGGCAGCAGGATATCGTCATACGTAAAGGACATTTAATTATATTACTCTTTTGTGGGGCAAACAGCAAGTCTAGCTAGGGCAAATTGCTCTGCACCCGCATATGTAGGGACCTAAAGTGTAAGACTCTCTAGGTTAAATTGCTATCCCCAATTTGGAAATATTCTTTTTATTTAGACGTCTAATTTTAGGTAAAGCGCACAGTTATGCGCTGTAAGCCTTCGACGCCGCCGGATAATTCATCACCTATTCTGACTGGCCCAACGCCCGCTGGTGTGCCCGTATATATTAAATCCCCGGGTTGCAGGTCCATATCTGTGCGAAGGCGTTCAATGATTTCATCTACGCCCCAAATCATATGTGATATACAACCGGATTGCACGATATCGCCATTCTTACGCATCACGATTTTGCTTTTGGCGGGCTTGAATTTTTCAGCAGGTGTTAAAGCCGAGCAGGGAGCAGAACGATTGAAGTTCTTTGCGCGTGCCCATGGGCCGCCTTTTTTCTTAGCAGCGGATTGTAGGTCGCGCCGGGTCAAATCAATCCCAACACCATAGGCGAAAATATTCAAATCTGGACCCATTGCGACGACCAACTCGACTTCGTAATGCAGATCACTTGTATTTGGCGGGAAGGGTATATTCTCTCCGCTCTCAACAATGGTTTCGGCGGCCTTGGTGAAAAAGATGGGTTCAGACCTTGCAGCGTCTCCTCCCATTTCTGTGACGTGGTCAGCATAATTTTGTCCAATGCAATATATTCGCCGGACAGGAAAACGGGTTTTTGTTCCGACAATCGCGAGGCTAACGGGATCGTGTGGGGGAAAGGCGTAATTTATCATATCATCTCATTTGCTTTTTAGGTCAGCCTCTGCCTATCCTCATAACATAGTCTTAGGAGTTTCATATGCGGATTGTCGATGTCGAAATCGATAAAATTTACGTACCAACGGCACGTAAGAAAACATTAGATGAGGAAAAGGTGGTCGAACTGGCCGAGGACATTTTGGAAAATGGCCTGCAAAAGCCTATTTATGTCCGAATCGGTAAGGGCCGATATGTGTTGCAAGAGGGCTTGCACCGCGTCGAAGCGATGAAACTATTGGGGGAGACACTCATCGACGGCCACATCGTGGCGGCGCAGCGCAAATAAACTCAAATTCTCACTTGAAAGTCCCCTATGAAATCACTTCGTACCCCTCAGACTCGGTTTGAAAACCTGCCGGATTATAATTTTGAACCTCATTATTGCGAAGTTGGAGGCGGTCTTCGCCTACATTATGTAGATGCGGGTCCGAGAGAAGCACGTACGATTATCCTAATGCATGGAGAACCGAGTTGGTCTTTCCTCTATCGTTTTATGATACGTCAATTAACGGCTGCGGGGTTTCGGATTCTAGCGCCTGATCTCATCGGGTTTGGGAAGTCTGATAAGCCAACAGAATTAAGCGATTATAGTTACACGGCTCATGTGGCTTGGATGCAGGATTGGCTGAGCCATGTGAATCCGTCTGATGCCGTGTTGTTCTGCCAAGATTGGGGCGGGTTAATTGGGTTGCGTCTTGTCGCGGAAAACCCAGATCGATTTGCAGCGGTTATGGCTGGTAATACGGCTCTGCCATTAGGTAAGGGGACACCGTCCGAAGCCTTTCTGAAATGGCAAAAATTCTCGCAAACCGTTCCTGTTTTTCCAACGGGTCATATTTTGCAAGGCGCGACGTCTCGGGAGCTGACACCCGCTGAAATCGCCGCTTATGACGCGCCTTTTCCGGATGAGACCTATAAGGCGGGCGCCCGCATTTTCCCTGCCTTGGTCCCGATGGACCCGTCCATGGACGGCGTGGCTGGAAATGTCGAAGCTTGGAAGGTTTTGAAAAAATGGACCAAGCCTTTCCTAACCGCATTTTCCGATCAGGATCCTGTCACCAAGGGCGGAGAGCAGGTTTTTCAAAACCTTATTCCAGGGGCGGAAGGCCAACCTCATAGGATACTCAAGGGCGGCGGGCATTTCCTGCAAGAAGATGTCCATGAACAGTTAAGCGAGATGTTGATTGAGCTCTGCGCGCGTTTGTAATGCTACGGTATTTAAGGTTTGACCAAAAGGAAGCAAGGTGTGGCTATCTGCCAAATTTGCGTATTGCTTTATCTCGCCTATGATGAAGGGACTTAATCCCAATGAAAGTTGAGGGGCATGTTCAAACTCGCCGTCACCATTTCTCTTACCTTCTTATTGGCGGCTTGTTCCAATAAGACTTCACAGAAGCTTGGCGTTTGTAACAATGCTTACGACGATCCATCGAACTGGGTTGAAAGCTTGGCAAAAGAAAAGAACTTTCCCGGTCTGGCCGTAGCTGTCGGAGTTAAAGACGAAATCATTTGGACATATGGCTTTGGATATGCGGATGTTGCCAATGCGGCACCAATCGATCCGGAGACGACCAAATTCCGTATCGGAAGCACATCCAAGGCGCTGACGGGTTTTGCGCTCGCTCGGCTCGCTCAAGAAGACGCGTTTGATCTCGACATGCCTGTCAGTCACATTTTGACGGATTTACCAACTCACTATGACGGAGTAACCATAGGCCAACTTGCGGGGCATATAGGCGGCGTCCGGCATTATAAGGACATCTCTGAATTAGGGAATACCACTGAATATACGACCAGTCGCGACGCGCTTGAAATCTTTGTAAATGATCCTTTGGTTGCGTCTCCTGGAGTCAATTATTCCTATTCGACCTATGGATATACAGTAATCAGCGCGGCGCTTGAAACGCGCTTTCAAAAGTCATTCTTGGACCTCATGTCTGAAACTGTTTTCGACCCTCTTGGGATGCCAAATACGGTTCCTGATAGGCTAGGGATAGAATCGCCCGAGCGAACTCAATTCTATTATCTCGACGAGAATATGGATTTGGTCATTGGCGATGAAATCAACAGCAGCAACAAATGGGCGGGGGGTGGATATCTATCCCCGGCAAAAGACCTCGCGAATTTCGGACTTGCACATTTTGACGAAAGTGTCCTCGGTGCAGACGCACGCGCGTTATTATGGACTAGACAGAAAGAGGCGAGCGGCACTCAGGCTCCCTATGGGGTAGGTTGGTTCATCGAAGATGGCTGGGTCCAGCATCCAGGAGGCGCTTTGGGCGGCTCTACTTTGCTAAGAATTTATCCCGATGAAGAAGTCGTTATTGTTCTGATAGCTAATCTATCTATGAGGGGAGAGAATAGGTTCGACGACCTGCCTATTCAGCTTTTCGAATGTTTCTCAGAAAAATAATCGCGGAATAGACTAACCTTGTTTTAACCTCCCTTACGAGATTTCCGCGTGTTTTTCTTCGCGCCTTTCTTCGTGCCTTTACCCGTTTTCAGAGCCGCGGCGCGGGCGAGTTTTTTCTTATGCGGCTTCTTGGGTTTCCCATTAGAGAATTCCTGCGCTGGCGGGGTTGGCATATCCGCGTGAGTCTTCTTGCGGGCTTTGCGTTTGAATCCTCTTTCCTCCGAAGGCTCAGCCTCTCGTTTTGGTTTGCGGTCCTCGTCACGGGAAAGTTTCCGGTCTTCCCAAGGCTTATTTTTCCCGCCGTCTTTCCGGCCTCTCGGCTTATCCCCATAAGGGTTGCGGCGGGTCTTGCCCGAGGCGTTATCTCTGTCGCGGGAGCGGTAAGGTTTTGAGGGGGCGCTCAGGTCAGGTTTGCCGTCAACGCGAGAGACAGTAATCGCCTTTTCGATTTTCATATCGGGGCCAATCGTGTCCAAAAACCCTTCTACGCCTTTGGGCGCGACTTCGACAAAGGTTTTATTCTCAACGATTTTAATTGCGCCAATATCCCCTTTTTTGAGACCGCCTGATTTCATCAACATTGGCAAAATCCATTTCGGTTCTGCCTTTTGTTTGCGGCCCACATTTAGCGACATCCAAACACCGTCGCTGAAATCTTCGCGCAGGCTCGATTGACGCGGTCCGCGGTCTTCTCGGCTGCCGCGCTCCTCTTTGCTCGGCTTGTAATTGGACGGTAGCAGTTCTTCAGGGGCGGATTGGCCTTTGCGAACTTCACGGATAAAGGCCGTGGCGATATGTTCGGGAGAATGGGCTTTGAGCAGGCGCGCAACCATGGTGCGTTCCTCATCCGTCACATCTCCGTCGAGGGTCATATTGGCGAGGAGACGCTCATTATCTTTCTCGATAATCATATCCGCGCTGGGCGCTTCTCCCCAGTCTGCGGTAATTTTGGCATCGCGTAAGAGGCGCTCGGCATTTCGGCGACGGTTCGGCGCGATAATCAAGGCGGAGACACCTTTGCGGCCTGCACGGCCTGTCCGTCCAGAGCGGTGGAGTAAAGCTTCGCGGTTCCGCGGTACATCTGCGTGAATGACGAGGTCCAAATCAGGCAAATCTAACCCGCGCGCCGCGACGTCCGTGGCGACACAGACCTGCGCGCGACCATCGCGTAAGGCTTGTAAGGCATTGCTACGCTCAGCTTGAGAGAGTTCACCCGAGAGCGCGACGACGGAAAATCCGCGATTATTAAACCGCTGGGTCATGCGGTTTACGGTCACGCGCGTATCGCCAAACACAATCGCGTTTTTCGCATTATAATAGCGCAACACATTGATGATGGCGTTTTCTTTGTCGGGACTGGCGACGGTGAGGGCGCGGTAGGTAATATCCAAATGTTGTTTGGCTTCGGCGGCTGTATTCACACGTACCGCATTGCGTTGATATTTCTTGGTCATGCCCAAAATAGTTTTGGGAACCGTGGCGGAGAACATGAGCGTGCGGCGCTCTTCTGGAGCCGCGTTGAGGATAAGTTCTAATTCCTCGCGAAAGCCCATTTTCAGCATCTCATCGGCTTCGTCGAGAACGATGGTCTTTATCTCGGACATATCTAATGCACCGCGATTAATGTGGTCGCAAAGTCGGCCAGGCGTGCCGATGACAATATGGACACCGCGCTCTAACGTCTTGCGTTCTGCGCGGCTATCCATGCCGCCGATACAGCTAGCCGTTTTGGCTTTGGCGTTTTTATATAGCCAGTCAATTTCGCGCTTGACCTGCATGGCAAGTTCCCGCGTTGGGGCGATACAAATGGCGATAGGCGCGCCGGCTCGCGGTAAGGTCTCTTCGCCTTCCAGCAGAGTTTCAGCCATAGACAGGCCAAAGGCGACGGTTTTACCCGACCCTGTCTGTGCGGAGACAAGCAAATCTTGCCTTGAAAGCTTTGGGTCCAAAACCGCGTCTTGGACTTGGGTCAGCGTGTCATAGCCCTTTGCCACCAAAGCAGAGGCGAGCGCGGGATGCGCGTGTTGTATATTGGACATGTTGGCCGTCTTTCGGGTTGATCGTCACGTGCGATCGAAAAGGCCAACTCAATTCAGGCCAGAAGGCCGCTCCCTATGGGGTTTAGGTCTGTTTGCATAGCTGTGTTTGCAGGTGCCTTAAGCTGTGTTTCTTTTCACCAGAAGTAACGGTACCGTATAGGCCGCGAAGAACAGCGTGTTCATCACAACATTTGACGGAACGCCAGCGGCGACGGATCCAATATTATCGATGATGTACCATAGCCCTGCTGCGATGAGGGCGCCGCGTTTCACGGTTCGGAAAACTTCATTGTCCTTATGTGAAAGGAGGGGCGCGACGATGAAGACAAAAAACGCACCGAGCCCT
>CAYWSI010000033.1:0-15280 GCA_964460585.1 uncultured Algimonas sp. | reverse complement strand
AGCTTGAAGGCAAAAATGTCTGGTCGGTTTTTGAAACTGAACCTTCCTCGGGAGAGATTGCGCAGAATGCGCAAGACAAGGGAGCCGCTGTGACCTCTCGCCATATTGCGGTTCGGGCGAATGGGGCGAGCAACGAGAAAGATATCGCGCATCTCACCGCTTACCCAACTGTGGAGGGTACAGGCCTATCTGTTTGGTTTGTTGGGCGTGAACCACGGTCGACAAAAATTGGCGGACAAGTCGTCGCTGGCATGGGCCGTATGATTGCGCATGAGCTGAAAAATCCATTGGCGGGTATCAAAGGCGCCGCACAATTATTGCGAGACGATGTTGAAAGCTCCGAAGGTTTAGCCCTCATCGAACTTATTGGGTCTGAAATTGATCGTATCGGACGGTTGGTCGATCGGATGGAGAAATTAGGTGACGTTGACCCAACAGGTGCGGAGCAGGTGAATATACATGAAATTTTACGGCAAGCCCGCCGCATTATTCAATCCGCAAATCCTAGCCTGGTATTTGACGAACGGTATGACCCGTCTCTTCCTCATGTGTATGGGGATCCAGATACGCTTATGCAAGCGCTTTTGAATCTTATCAAAAATGCCGCAGAGAGTGCAGGCGAGCGTGGTAAAATTCTTCTAGAAACCTCCGTTAGAACGGGCGTTAGAGGCGGGGCATCCGGGAAGCTTCTACCTGTTCAAATTCGGATTATTGATGACGGGCCGGGCGTTCCAAAAGATATGATGGCCCAGATATTTCAGCCATTCGTGACAACCAAACATGAAGGTCAAGGGCTAGGTCTCGCGCTTGTATCAAAAGTCGCTGCCGCGCATCACGGACTCGTTGAAGTTCAGTCCGTGCCGGGCCGAACTGTTTTCTCTCTTCTACTTCCCGCACCGCCTAAGGCAGAACAATGAAATATGAAATTCTACTCGCAGATGATGATGATAGTGTTCGTTTGGTCTTGCATAAGGCCTTAACGCGCGCAGGCCATACAGTGCGGGCGACGGATAATGCCGAGACGCTTTTGAAATGGGCAGAAGCGGGGCAAGGCGATATAGTCGTCACGGATGTGATGATGGGCGCGCGAGAGGTTTTTGAGAGCCTGCCTCAATTGACCCAAGCCCGTCCAAAACTACCGGTGATTATTATAAGTGCGAATAATACGGTGAATACGGCACTGAAGTCTGGGCAGCACCGTGTATTCGAATATGTGCCAAAACCTTTCGACTTGGACGATGTGACAAATGCAGTCGCGCGCGCTGGACAATCCGTCAATCCACGCAAATCTCGACCCAATGCAGAAAACCGTCGTTTGCCGATGATAGGCCGAAGCGCAGTTATGCAGCCAATTTTCAGGGCTGTCTCACGTTTTGCAGCGGGTAATTTACCTATCCTTGTACGCGGCGCAGTTGGCTCTGGTAAGGATCTTGTCGCGAGATTATTGCATGATGGTGGGCCGCGTGCAGACAAGCCATTTTTGCGAACAACGGATTTCGAGAATACGTCTTTGACACTGCAAAAGGTGAATGGAGGCGATATCTATATTGATGAGATTGGTGAGCTGTCGATGCACCAGCAAGAGCGGCTTCTCGTGCTTATGAATGAGGCGGAAATGATTCCAGCGGCGCGCCGTCCGCGCGTGATTTCTGCAACGCGTCAGGATTTGCGAGAATTGGTAGAGGCAGGAAGGTTTCGGGATGATCTCCTATTTCGTATAAATGTTGCCGAGATAAAAATTCCAAATTTGGCTGAACGCGACAAAGACACATATGAGCTGGCTGAGGCCTTTCTCGCGCAAGCATCACAGGATCAAACCCGTAGGTTTGAAACCGAAGCTTTAGATGTGTTGCATCGTCACAAATGGACAGGCAATGTTCGAGAGCTAGAGAATTTAGTACGACGTCTGGCCGTTCTTTATTCTGACGAAGTTATCACCGCAGATATGGTCTTGCAGGAATTTTCAAAAGACCTTCCGCCAGTTGAGAACGCAGGCATTATCCAGAACCGTCTTGAAGATCAGCTGGAAGAGGCCTGTAGAACTTTACTCGATGCGGATAGGGAAGGTGAAGATTCGGCCTATAATTTAGCTTTGGCTTGGGTGGAGCGTCCTTTGATTGTTGAAGCCTTACGCTTAACGGGTGGAAATCGTGCAAAGGCTGCCGATAAGCTTGGCATACATCGCAATACGCTTCGAACGCGGCTTAAATCACTGGATATATCCTGATTTAAATAAATGCCAAAACCTGTTGATTCTACGCAACACTGCGATATGTAAGCAACAGTGCAGGTGTTTAAGCGGGAAGTATTCTGAGCCCTCAATCGGACTTATCAGTAGATAAAAAACCAGCCGAGCAAGATGTTGTGCTTGTACGGCAAGGGCCTCGTATAGCTCAATCTGCCTTATTTGGGACGCTATTTTTGGCGGCCATTTTTTTAACAATTATTGGCGCTTTGCTGTCTTATTCAACTGATACGGAACAGACCGGGCAAGCTTGGGATATCCTCCGCTTTAATCTTATTATTATTTTGATTTTAGCCATCTATTTGGGATACCGGGTTAGGACGACAGTCTTTGCGGCTTCGCGAGGACAAGCAGCCCCTCTCTTACATAGACGCTTTGTGATGATTTTTTCTCTCGCAGCTCTTGTTCCAGCCGTTCTTGTTGGGGGGTTTTCGACATCTCTGTTATCCCAGAATTTATCTGGAATATTTGGCGAAGGTGTTAGGGCAAACATGGAAGAAGCTCGCCAGATTTTAGATGGTTATGTCACGCAAGAATTTGAAAGTTTAGGTGAAGATGTCGCGCAACTTCGGCAGGGTATCGCGCGGAGTCAAACTGATTTCAGCGCAAGAATATCATTTACAGCTGAACTGTGGCGAGAAGCTCAAACGCGGGATTTAGACGCTGTTTATATATTACGTGAAGACGGTTTTGTTTTTACCCGTGTTGAAACGCCTGATGCGCCTGACATCAGAATTCCTGGTGCTGAGGCGCTCGAAAAATTGGAAGGGAATAATATTGCCTTCCAGAAACGCGACGATATTGATTATTTGATTGCGTTATCTAAGCTATCAGAGTCGCCTAGGTCTTATCTCTACGTGGGGAAGCTGTTGCGCTCTGACAATCAGGTTTTGTCCTCGATTACGGGCATTGAATCGGCCTCTTCACAAATTGCGCGCTTCAATGAAAATCAAGCCAGAATGAATCGCATTTTCTTTTTGACGCTTGTGGACAGTGCGTTGTTAATTTTGATGGCGGCAATTTGGTTGGGCCTTTCCTTAGCAAATAGAATTATTGATCCTCTCTCAGGCTTGGTGAATGCGGCTGAACGAGTCCGCGCTGGAGACATGGGCGCGCGGGTCATCGTTTCTGGGGAATGGGGAGAGATTTCTGATCTAGGGTCAGCCTTCAACAGAATGACATCTCAACTTGAATCTCAGAGAGATGAGCTCATCCGTGAACATGATGTTTCTGAGCAGAGGCGGCAATTTTCTGAAGCGGTTCTGTCAGGTGTAAGGGCAGGGGTGATTGGTCTGACGCAACAAGGTAAAATCACTTTGACAAATGATGCGGCCAAAAGGCTTTTGGAAGATCGCGCGGAAACTCTTGTTGGGCAACCTTTATCGGGTGTTTTAGAAGAATTTGCCCCAGCTTTTGCAAAAGCCCGCGAGTCAATTTCTTCTGATGCGGAAGATCAAGTTACGGTGGAAATGGCAGGTGGTAGCCGTATTTTTGACCTTCATGTGTCTGCCTATAAAGGGGCTCGAAATGATACGGGGTGGGTTTTGACGTTTGACGATATGACCCGCCTTGTCTCGGCGCAACGCCATTCTGCCTGGCGTGAAGTTGCGCGCAGAATTGCACATGAAATTAAAAATCCTTTGACGCCCATTCAACTTTCCGCGGAAAGATTGGCGCGAAAATATACGAAAGAAATTAAGTCTGATCGTGAAACATTTGAAAACTGCACACAGACAATTATCCGTCAGGTTGGAAGTTTAGAACAAATGGTTGATGAATTTTCAGCCTTTGCTCGAATGCCGTCACCTGAACTCATCGATACCAATTTAGCCGCTATATTGCAGGATGTGATATTTGCGCAGGGTGTCAGCTTTCCTGAAATTCGATTTATCAAGACAGGGGTTTGGCCAAATGAAACCCATGTGCGAGGTGATGAGCGGCTTCTTGGCCAAGCGATTACGAATGTTTTGAAAAATGCAGGTGAAGCGGTTCAACGAAAAAAAGAAGACGGGGCCGCAGGTCATTTTAAAGGGGAGGTCAATATCGAATTGATCGATACGGGCTCTAGGTGGGCTATTCATATTACGGATAATGGCGGGGGGTGGCCTTTCAAAGACACCGATAGGTTGATGGAACCCTATGTCACGACTCGCGAAAATGGTACGGGGCTTGGCTTGGCTATCGTGAAGCGAATTATAGAAGATCATGGCGGGCAATTGAAGCTGGAAGCTCGTGCGGATGCCGAAGGTGCTCGGACTTTAATTTATTTGCCCCAAAAGTCTGACGCCACACCCATAGCTGATATAAATTTAAGTGAGGTCTTATGATATCTGATGTTCTGATTGTTGAAGATGAAGATGATATCCGGGCTATGATATCCGGTATTTTGGAAGATGAAGGCTATCAAGTTCGTGAGGCTTCAACGTCCCAAGATGCAATGGAGGCCGTCAAAACGCGTAAACCTAACCTCGTCGTACTTGATGTTTGGCTTAAAGGGTCAGAGATGGACGGTATTGAACTGCTGGCTGAATTAAAAGCGCGTTATGAGAATTTACCTGTTATCGTCATTTCAGGACATGGCACTGTAGAAACAGCTGTTTCGGCTATTCGAAAAGGTGCGTTTGATTACATTGTTAAACCTTTTAAAGCAGAAAAATTACTCATCACAGCGACCCGCGCTTTAGAAAATGCACGGCTTAGACAAGAAAATGAAGAGCTGAAAGGTAAGGCAGTTAATGTCGATACTTTGGTCGGAACCTCCGCTTCAATTGCTCAGCTTCGACAAAAAATCGGACGTATAGCGGTCACAAATTCGCGTGTATTGATCACGGGAGCTTCCGGTACGGGCAAAGAATTATTAGCTCGCCTTATACATAGTCAATCTAATCGCTCGAACGGCCCGTTTAAGGCTGTAAATGCGGCGTCTATGGTGCCCGAACGCGTTGAAGAAGAGCTTTTCGGTGTAGAAGTGACCGGACCAGAAAATCCGCAAAAAACAGGGCTTTTGGAACGGGCGCATAATGGAACTTTATATTTGGACGAAGTGGCGGATATGCCACTGGAGACACAAGGCAAGCTCTTGAGACTTCTCGTGGAACAGCGCTTTAACCGTGTAGGTGGACAGGATGATGTACAGGTTGATGTACGCGTTATTACAAGCTCTTCCCGAGATTTAACGAATGAGGTGGCGATTGGGAAGTTTAGGGAAGATCTCTATCATCGTCTGAACGTCATGCCGCTCCACGCCCCGAAGCTATCTGAACGCCGAGAGGATATCCCATCCCTGGTTGAGCATTTTATTGAACAATTAGCTGCGTCAACGGGCTTGCCCGCGCGTCAAATCGGGGATGATGCTATGGCGGCGCTACAGGCACATGATTGGCCCGGAAATGTGAGACAGCTGCGTAATAATGTTGAACGTTTGTTGATCTTAGCGACGGGGGAGCCAACGCAACCGATTACGCTGGCGACATTGCCCAAGGAGGTCTCTGTTGTGAAATCTGGCAGTAATACAAAAGATAATGACAAAATTATCGCGATGCCCTTGCGGGATGCGCGTGAACATTTCGAACGCGAGTATTTACAGGCACAAATCGATCGATTTGGCGGAAATATTTCACGCACAGCGAACTTTGTTGGAATGGAGCGTTCGGCCTTGCATCGCAAACTCAAGTCGCTAGGTTTAGGTGCGACCGGGCGGGAGGGGTGACCCGCCGTATTAGGATACTTATATGCGGGTCATAATTTGTGGTGCGGGACGCGTTGGATATGGGCTGGCTGAACGGCTGTCCCAAGAACGCAATACTGTGACGGTCATCGACACGTCGCCTGAACTCGTGCGTAAAATTACGAATGAACTCGATGTACGCGGCGTTATTGGCCACGGAAGCCACCCGGATGTTCTTGTTCGGGCGGGTGTTGCTGATTGTGACATGATTATTGGTGTCACCTATGCGGATGAAGTGAATATGATGGCGTGCCAAGTCGCGCATTCGCTTTTCAATGTCCCGACCAAGGTCGCACGCGTGCGTGCGCAAGCCTATCTCGATAGTCAATGGAATGACCTATATTCCCGTGAAAACATGCCAATTGATATTATCATCTCGCCAGAGATTGAAATTGGGAAAGCCATTTTGCGGCGTTTGAATATGCCTGGCGCTTTTAATGTTGTGCCATTTGGAGATGGTGCGGTGCAGATGTTAGGTGTTGAAATCCTTGACGACTGCCCAATTGTTCAAACGCCTATTCGTCAAATACCTGATCTATTTACGGGTTTGCATGCTGCGGTAGTTGGAATCGAAAGGGATGGTGAACTTTTTGCTCCGACGCCAGATGACCCGCTAGAGGTTGGAGACCGCGCCTATATTATTACACAAGCGGCGCATTCAGCGCGTTTGCTTGAAGTGCTAGGGTCTCGGAAAGTGCAAGCCAGACATGTTGTCATTATTGGGGGCGGTAATGTTGGTACATATGTCGCAGAAAACCTCGAAGGTAAATCGGGTATGCGGGTGCGCGTTATCGAAAGAGATAAAGAAAGAGCTGAAAAAGCCGCTGAGCAATTGAGCCGTACGGTCATCCTAAATGGGGATGCAATGTCAGCTGAAATTCAGGAAGAAGCTGGCGTTGCCAATGCTGAGATGGTCGTTTGTCTAACGAATAATGATAGTGTGAATATTCTTTCAGCGGTTCAAGCCAAAAAACTCGGCGCGCGATCTACCATTAGCCTCATCAATGAAGTCTCAATGCAATCAATGCAATCTGAGTTAGGCATTGATATGATTATTGATCCTCGGGCTTCTACAATTTCTTCGATTTTGAGACATGTACGGCGCGGCCGGATTCTAGAAGTCTACGCTTTGGAACAAGGTGGTGCGGAAGTTATTGAAGGTGAAGTTTTGGATACGTCTCCTATGGCAGGCAAAGCTCTTGGAGAGGTTGCGATGGGTGAGGGTATTGCAATTGGTGCCATCATTGCGGATGGCGCTGTTGTTTCTCCGACACCAGATCATATATTGCGTCCCGGTCACCGCGTTGTTTTATTGGCCGAAAAAGGCGCGTTGGAGGACATCGTGACAATGTTCCGTGTGTCTTCGGATTATTACTAAAGCTCTATGGCAATAAACCGCATTCTCTTTTGGCTTGGGAGAACGCTCCTGCTGTGTACAGTTCTATTTGCTGTTACCGGATTTGTCGCTTTGTGCGGTCGAGACATTGGCAGCGCTATAAGCTTCTCGGCTTTTGGTGTCAGTGTGGGCGTGTTTGGTGCTTTGCTTGTTATGTTATCCCAGGGGTTTGATGCCCGGGAGTCAAAAGCTGAGGCCTTACTCTTTCTTATCTTATTTTGGCTTATTGTGCCGGCTGTTTTATGCTTGCCCTTTAGATATTTAGGCCCAAGCTCCACCTTATTATCAGCTTATTTTGAGAGTGTTTCAGCCTTTACGACGACAGGTGCATCTCGTTTAAATCCAGATGAATTATCCGACGCTTTGTTATTTTGGAGATCTCTCATTCAATGGATAGGGGGGGTCAGCGTTGCGACCTTTGCTGTCGTTATCCTAGCGGCTCTTAATCAGACTGGGACAGGTGTGCATAAATCTATGCTATATACTTTACGGGGCGGAAAGTTATTCGGCCGTTTGATTGGTATTGGCGGCTTGGTCGCAGGCGTATATATTTTCTTAGCCTTGGTCGGGTTTATACTTATGACATTGGGCGGCGCCCCTACCTTTGATGCTTTATGTTTGTCATTAAGCGGGGTGAGTACGGGAGGCTTAACGCCGCGAGCAGGCCCCTTACAATTATACATCCCGCCATTTGCAGCGACTGTTTTAGCGATTTTATGCGTAATCGGTGCAATGAATGTGGCAGTCATCTGGGATTTTTTTCGTTTGCGAAAACTTGCTCACGCTTGGAGGCTTGTCCTCAATGTCGAACATAGAGCGTTGTTTGCCATACTTTTGATATTGATTTTAGTTGGCCTTCTGTTTTCTGGGATAGGAAGTATAGGCGACCTTATCCTTGATAGCGCATTTTTTGTGAGTTCGGCTGGATTTCAATATCAAGTCATCAGCCTCGATCTTATCCCGCCTGTTTTCCTAATCACCTTTGCTTTGACGGGCGGGTCTGCATTATCCACGGCTGGTGGTGTAAAGCTGATACGCATACTGCTCTTGTTTCGGCATTTAGGCACAGAATTATCGCGCTTATCCCATCCCTCTCGGGTTATCCCTGTGACCTTTAGAAAACGGATCATTCCAGATTCATCTTTTTTATCCATCTGGATGTACTTTTTTGCCTACACGTTAGCTTTTGGTGTCGGGATTGCGGCCTTTGGAGTCGTGGGACTTCCGCTGGATGACGCGATTGGCTCTGCCGCTGCAAGCCTATCCAATTTGGGGCCTTTATTAGACTTAACAATGCCCGAATCAGGACTGACCTATTCACAATTTACGAATGGACAAATGAGTGTTGCAATCTGTCTTATGTTATTGGGAAGACTAGAAGTTTTGGCCGCACTTGCGCTTATTTTGCCTAAATTTTGGGAACGATAGGTTGCATTTTGAGTTTTTAATGCATCTAACAGATTTGAGGCTTGAAACGCTTAGAGCGATAAGACATGCCACATTTGTAGGCAACTGCGGGGCAAAGCGACTGACCTCAAACTAGATTTATTGTGGGGGATATTATGTCCGATCGTAACCAAAATTTGCAGGACGCTTTTCTTAACACCGTCCGGAAATCGAAAACACCGCTGACCATATTTTTGGTCAATGGCGTGAAACTGCAAGGTGTTGTCACTTGGTTTGATAATTTTTGTGTTTTGTTGCGCCGGGATGGACAAGTGCAGCTTGTCTATAAACATGCGATTTCGACAATTATGCCTGGCGGCCCAGTTGTCTTGCACGACCCCGTT
Source organism: uncultured Algimonas sp. (assembly GCA_964460585.1). Classification (GTDB taxonomy): domain Bacteria; phylum Pseudomonadota; class Alphaproteobacteria; order Caulobacterales; family Maricaulaceae; genus Litorimonas. The sequence goes on along the minus strand of CAYWSI010000033.1, from coordinate 6,122 downwards.
GATGAAGAGTAAGCCTTTGCAGGTCACTTATGGTTGAGCATGCCATTAAGCGTGACCGGGCTCTGGTTGCTCACCCTAGATTTGCGGATAATCGTGCGGCTGATGCCGATTATGATTTAGAGGAAGCGATAGGCTTGACTGAGGCGTTAGGCGTCGATCCAAGCTCTGCACGCATTATCCCCATTCGTGACATCAGGAGTTCCAATTTTTTTGGCGCGGGTCAAATTGAAGATATGGCAGCTGCCATTGCGGGCGAAGAACTTACGCTGGTGATTGTGAACGCATCTCTGACGCCTGTTCAACAAAGAAACTTAGAACGAATATTGAAGGTTAAGGTGATTGACCGAACGGGTTTGATCCTTGAAATTTTTGGTCTTCGCGCCGCCACGAAAGAGGGGCGCTTGCAAGTCGAACTGGCTCGCCTTGGGTATGAGAGATCGCGCCTTGTTCGAACTTGGACCCATTTGGAACGGCAGCGCGGCGGTACTGGCGGTTTGGCAGGCCCGGGTGAAACGCAAATCGAAAGCGATCGCCGCGTCTTGAATGATAAAATGACACGCCTGAAACGAAAACTGGATGATGTTCGTAGAACGCGGGGTCTGCAACGCAAAGCTAGGCAGCGCGCGCCTGAGCGTGTCGTCGCTCTTGTCGGCTATACCAATGCTGGGAAATCGACGCTCTTTAATAAAATCACCAAGGGCGGGGTGTTGGCGAAAGATATGCTTTTTGCGACTTTGGATACAACACACCGTGTATTACCATTGCCGAGCGGCCAAACGGCGGTCCTGTCAGATACGGTTGGGTTTATATCTGATCTTCCGACGTCACTTATTACGGCTTTTCGGGCGACCTTGGAAGAAGTCAAAGAGGCAGATTTGCTTATACATGTCCGCGATATGTCTGATCCTTTAGCTGAGCGACGACGCGATGAAGTCATGGAAGTGTTGGACCAAATCCAAGCCGGCCCAGAACATGGCCAAGCTATTATCGAAGTTTGGAACAAGACAGACCTACTCAATGAAGAGCAAGCTCGGCACCTCTCTGAACGGGCAGGGGCCTCTCGGACTCATATCGATATGATAGATGCTTTTGAAGTGTCGTGCATGAGTGGCGAGGGCATTGAGACCCTCGAAAATGGAATTGAAGAAGTGCTGACCCGCAATGATCATATTTTAGATGTGCTTGTGACACCTAAACATTTCTCTGCTCGGGCTTGGCTGCATGAAAATGGTCAAGTCTTGCGCGAAGAAGCGAGTGAAGGCGGCGGCGTTGAAATGCAGGTGCGCCTATCAGAGTCAGACTCTGGGAAGTTCTTAGCGCGCCATAAAGAGCTAATTGTATATTAGAGCTCGTCTCGTTTGGCGGCTTGCCAAAGAGCTTCCATTTCATCCAAAGATAGCGCTTTTAAGTCGCTTTCTGCTCGCTCCTCCACAGCGTTAAATCGCCGCGTGAATTTTGAATTGGCTTGTCTCAAGGCGGCTTCAGGTTCGACACCTAATTTACGGGCTAAATTCACGACGGAAAAGAGAAGGTCGCCGACCTCTGCTACAATTTCATCTTGATTTTGTGCGCGGACAGCCTGGCTGACCTCTTCAATTTCTTCTCGTAATTTTTCTACAGGGCCATCCGTATCGGGCCAGTCAAAGCCGCGTTTCGCCGCGCGTTTCTGGAGCTTTTCTGCGCGCATGAGGGCGGGGAGGGATTTGGCCACGCCGTCTAAAGTTCGGCTTTGTCCTCCGTCTTTTCTCTCGGCAGCTTTAATTGTGTCCCAATCGGGAACTTCGCCGCCTGCGAAAACATGCGGATGTCGCCGCACCATTTTTTCAACCAACCCGTCGCAGACATCTTTGAAATCAAATGCGTCAATTTCTGATGCCATTTTAGAATGAAATATAACTTGGAATAAGAGGTCTCCAAGTTCGTTTTTGAGGTCAGCCATGTCATTGCGTTCAACTGCGTCTAAGACCTCATAGCTTTCTTCAACGGTATAAGGCGCAATGGTTTCAAAGCTCTGTTCACGATCCCATGGACAATCTGCGCGCAGGCGGTCCATAAGAGCGGTGACACGCTCATAAGGTGTGTCGCCGAGTTCGCTCATTTTCGAGGCTTTCTAAGCGTCAGAATGACGAGAGTGCCGAGCGTCAGGAGAGTAACCCCATAGGAGGCTAGAATGAAGACGGTGTTTTTACCAAAATCCATCATGACGCCACATCCTCGAGGGTCACCTCTGCGGGCTTAGACTGTACCGCGCGTTTGCGTTTGAGCTCTGCGAGTTCAGATTCTGTTCCGCGTAAAGCGAACCATGCCAGAAGCAAGGTATAGCCTAAGCTCATAAAGAGCAGAGGCATGAGTAATTCGGATGGCAATCCCGGCGCGCCAGGTTCGGAAATCGTTGCGGGTTGATGCAAGGTGTTCCACCAATTTACAGAGAATTTGATAATCGGCAAATTAAGCGCCCCCACCATAGCGAGAATGGCGGCAAGCCGAGAGGCTTGTTGACGATCTGTCGTAATATTCCAAATCGCCATATATCCGATGTAAATAAAGAGAAGCACCAACACGGAGGTCATGCGGCCATCCCATTGCCACCATGTGCCCCAAGCGGGACGTCCCCAGAGGCTTCCCGTGACGAGAGCTAAAAATGTGAACGCTGCTCCTGGCAAAGCCAATGATCTCGCCACGCTATCGGCGAGGCTATGCCGCCAAACAAAGCTGATGAAACTGGCGACGGCGATTGTGGAATAAGCTGCCATCGCGCACCACGCCGCAGGCACGTGAACATACATAATGCGAACGGTTTGCCCGTGCTCCTCTGCAGGCGGTGAGATAAAGAGCGCTAAAACAAGTCCGGTACTAATGAGAGCGAGTGCAGACCAGCCCGTAACGGGTGTGGCAATACGGGAAAACCGTAGGAACCTTACGGGATTAGCAAGATATGAAATAAAACGCATTTAGCGATCCGTATTGACTGATAAAGCCGCAGCTGATGCGGGGATTGATAGCGCCAAAGCGAGTAAGGACAAACCGATAAGTGCGCGAAATTCTACCGCAGCCAATCCGTCGGTTAGATAGCTTTCTGGTGCGGAGATACCGAAAATCAACACGGGGACCAAGAAGGGGGCGCTGATAAAAATGGCTAAAAATCCACCTTTGCCGCGCGTTCCCGTCAAGGCGCCAGCTAATCCTGTAAACGCTGCCAGTGCAGGAAGGGCGCATATCAGGGCGAAGATAAGCCCCGCGATAACGCCGGAATTAAGATCAAACAGAAGTGACCAAAGCGGTGCCGTAATCAAAAGCGGGAATAGATATATCAGAGTAAAACTGAGCAATCCGGCGACAGCTTGGCTGAGATAACTCGCGCCCGACAACCAAAGTTGACCTGTTGTCCCATCCCGCAAGTCATCGGCAAAGACTTTATCGACACTTATCAAAGCGGCAAAAGTTATTGAAAGCCAAATGAGGGGCACGCCTAGCTCTCGTAGCAATGTGAGTTTCCCATCTAGTGCAATGGCGCAAAGAGATAGAAATATAGCCATGAACACAGGGCCATAAGCCCAGCTCCCACTAGACCGCGCGGCGCGAATGAAATCGCGTTTTAGTATTTTAAAAATGACGGTCATTTTAAAACAAGCCGCTGGGTTGGAATGTCATTAACGGCGATAGGGGCATGGGACGCGATGAGAGCGAGGCCGCCCGTACTTACATGCGTTTGTAGATGTTCTGCAATGAGGGCGCGGCCGTCTGAATCTAAGCCAGCCAAAGGCTCGTCTAATATCCAGATAGGTTTTTTGTCCGAAAGCAGTTTCGCAAAGGAGAGTCGCTTTACCTGACCCGTTGAAAGATTTTGCGTTAATGTTGCGCCGTGCTGTTTGATATTCCCTGCGATCAAATCCGCCCCCCAGAACTCGGCGTCTTCACTCGCGCGTAAGTTTGGTTTTGCGTAACTCTCCGAAGGGAGAAAAGATATTACATCTGGAGCAGAGACATTTACACCATTGACTGTCCATTCCACTTTTCCGTTCGCGGCTCGGCTCAGTCCTGCGCAAGTGCGTAAGAAAGAGGTTTTTCCAATGCCATTGCCACCAGTAACCCAAAGCAATTTTGGGCCGGTGAGTTCCAAGCTTAAATCCGATAAAAGCGGTTTTCCGCCACGTTCTATCGAGAGGCTTTCTAATGCTATTGTCGGTTTCCCTTGCATGGCATGCGTTTAACGGGGCTGACCCTATAAGTCACTCTCCCTATCCCGCCTTATGTTAGCGTGACTTGATGCGGGCGTGGTTCATGTTATCTCTGCGCTTATGTCTGATGCTCGCATAGTGCCGCCAAATCGCAACCGCCGTATAGTGTGGATTGTCATTTTAGGCCTTATGTTGGCGGGTGGATTGGCTTTGATTTTTCAAGCCTTGAACCAAAATACGCAATTTTTTGAAAATGCGTCTGACGTCGTTGCCGAAGGATTTGAGCCTCGGTCTGACCTTTTCAAAATCGGAGGCCTTGTTGCAGAAGGCTCAGTCAAGACAGAAGGTCTGACGACGAAGTTTTGTGTTGAAGATTTTGAACGTGAAATGGCACGCGAATTATCTGTGACATATACAGGCGCTTTGCCGGATTTATTCCGTGAAGGGCAGGGCGTTGTGGTGTCGGGCCAGCTTACCTCCGCGACACATTTTCAAGCTGTAGAAGTCCTGGCTAAACATGACGAAAATTATCAACCGAAGATAAATTATAGAGGCGATAAGTCCTATCCATAGCTAGATGGTCTGATGCCACGATTGGAAAGAGTGAAAAATTCAGAAAGAGTTGCGACGGACAGCTTCGTCAATGTGGGGCGACTTAGCTATCCGTCTTGTCCAATTTTCATCGAACTGCCAAATGAATAGCGCATAAGATTTTTTATTGATAATAAACTCTATTATGAAAATTATAAAATCTTTATAAGTAATTGTAATTAAGTATATTTTTATATTAAAATATCAAAATCTATCATTGTGATAAAGTGAATTTACAAACTTTAATTGCATGATCTGGTCGTTTTCTATTCCAGCGAGTCGCTGTGTCGATTCTTAACCTTGCGCTTTATAGTGTGCACTCTAAACCACTTTTATGAATCAGATCCCAAATATGATTATTGTAGGGGCAGGGCTCTCGGGACTCTTGACGGCGTGGCGGTGTTTGGATGTGAATCCAGAGTTGCGAATTGAGATTATCGAAGCCTCCAATCAAATTGCGGGAGATCACACTTGGTCTTTCAATCTCACTGATATTGCGGAAGAGTTACGTGATTGGATAAAGCCGTTCATTGCTTACCGCTGGGACAGCTATGATGTGAAATTTCCAAAGCGGAAGCGCACACTCGATATTCCATATTGCACGGGAAATTCCGCAACACTGCTTGCCTGTGTCAAGCCTCATATTGATAGCGGGCGGCTAAAGGTGCGTTTGAATACATCTGTTGAAACTTTAGCGTCTGATCATGTGATTTTAGAAGGGGGCGAAAGGTTTGAAGTCAGCTGCGTTCTCGATGCACGCGGGTTTGAACCGAATGAGGATGTGTTCCTTGGCTATCAAAAATTCGTCGGCCATGTCATCAAAACGAAGCAGCCGCACGGCGTAGAGCGCCCCATTATTATGGACGCCACGGTTGAGCAGCTCGGCGGTTACCGCTTTGTTTATTGCTTGCCATATTCTGAAACTGAACTTCTTGTGGAAGATACCTATTATACGGACGGCCCTGAGCTACAGAGCCGAGAAGTCGATGCCCGCATTAAAGAGTATATCAGAGAAAGCCTAAACGTGGATGATTATGAGGTTCTGCGGCGGGAGAAGGGGGTTTTGCCGATAACTTTAGGGGTGGATATGGATAAAAAGTTTGGCCGTGGAATATTTGAAGCTGTACCAGCTATAGGTATTCGCGGCGGTTATTTTCATGCGGTTACTGGATATAGTTTCCCAAATGCACTTCGCACCGCATATGAATTCGCTCACTCTGTTTCTCTTGCGGGAAAGGAGTTTGATACCGCTTATGCTAGCGGCTTAAACAAGATTCATGCAGGATGGCATTGTAAAGACGAAAGCTTCCTCCGCCTTCTAAATCGTATGCTCTTCCGCGCTGCCAAACCTGA
>CAYWSI010000032.1:0-15646 GCA_964460585.1 uncultured Algimonas sp. | reverse complement strand
AGGAAGCGGCGGAAGCGTCTCGTCCATATTCTGACCGCCTTGGTGCGATTATCGGAAATTTGGCGGCCTCTATGGCGGGCGCTGAAGGGGGGCCAGAACTCCTCGTGGGTAACGGAAAGTCCGACACAGTGCTCGTAGTTGTCGCCACGGCGGACCGCGGTCTTTGCGGCGGATTTAATACGAATATCGTTCGCAAAGCGCGCGAAGAAATCGTGGCGCTTGAGCGTGCAGGTAAAACCGTAAAGCTCTTTATGATTGGCAAGAAAGGCTATGATCAACTCAACCGTCTTTACGGCGATCAGATTGTAGAATTTATCTCTCTCAAAGAGGAGCGCAAGCTTCACGCAGGTATCGCGCAGGCTATTGGCGAGAAAATCACGGCCATGTTTGAGGCGGGTGATTTTGACATCTGTAAGCTCGTCTATTCTGAATTCGTCAATGTCATGACGCAAGATGCGGTTTCCAAGACACTCATCCCAGCTATGGAAGGCATGGGCGAAGTGCCCGAAGGAGATGAAGAGGCGCAAGACCTAAAAGGCGCGATTTACGCTTATGAGCCAGACGAGGCAGGTATCCTGCGCGTCTTGCTTCCCCGAAATATCAATACGCAAATCTTCTCAGCCTTGCTTGAAAACCAAGCTGGAGAGATGGGCTCTAAAATGACAGCTATGGATAATGCGACCCGCAACGCCGGCGACATGATCGACAAGCTAACATTGACATTTAACCGTACACGTCAGGCTCAGATTACATCTGAGCTTATCGAAATTATCTCAGGCGCAGAAGCGCTGTAGGAAAGACTTAGAGGCTAGAGGAACTACTCATGGCAAAAGCACCAGCAAAGAAAAAAGCGCCGGCAAAGAAAAAGCCAGCTACGAAGAAGAAAACAGCCGCAAAAATGAACGCTGGCCGTATCAGCCAAGTCATTGGCGCGGTTGTTGACGTTGAGTTTGAAGGCGGTGTCTTACCGTCCATTCTGAACGCACTTGAAACAGATAATAACGGCAACCGCCTTGTGCTCGAAGTCGCACAGCATTTGGGTCAGAACACAGTTCGCACCATTGCGATGGACGCGACGGAAGGTCTCGTTCGTGGTCAAGATGTCAAAGACTTGGGCGAGCCGATTACTGTGCCTGTTGGACCAGAAACACTCGGCCGTATCATGAATGTTATTGGTGAGCCGATTGATGAGCGCGGACCGCTAAAAGCGAAAATGAACGCGCCAATTCATAAAGCTGCGCCTCCATTTGTTGACCAAGCGACGGATACAGAAGTCCTCGTCACAGGTATTAAAGTTATCGACCTTCTTTGCCCTTATTCAAAAGGTGGTAAGATTGGTCTGTTCGGCGGTGCCGGTGTTGGTAAAACCGTTTTGATTATGGAACTCATCAACAATATCGCGAAACTCTTTGGCGGTTACTCCGTTTTCGCCGGTGTGGGTGAGCGAACTCGTGAAGGGAACGACCTTTACCACGAGATGATCGAATCTAACGTGATTAACCTCGAAGGCGAGAGCCGCGCGACATTGGTTTACGGCCAAATGAACGAGCCTCCAGGAGCCCGCGCTCGCGTCGCTTTGACAGGTCTATCACAAGCTGAATATTTCCGCGATGAAGAAGGTAAAGACGTGTTGTTTTTCGTCGATAACATCTTCCGCTTTACACAAGCGGGTTCAGAGGTGTCAGCGCTTCTTGGCCGTATTCCTTCTGCTGTGGGTTATCAGCCGACACTCGCAACTGAAATGGGCCAGATGCAAGAGCGGATTACCTCAACAAACAAAGGGTCGATTACATCGGTCCAAGCGATTTACGTCCCAGCCGATGATTTGACTGACCCAGCGCCAGCGACATCATTTGCCCATTTGGATGCGACCACCGTTTTGAACCGCGCCATTTCAGAGAAGGGTATTTACCCTGCTGTTGACCCGCTCGATTCTACATCACGTATTCTAGAGCCGCGGACGGTTGGTGAAGATCACTATCAGGTTGCGCGCCGCGTACAGGAAATCCTACAGCGTTATAAAGCGCTACAAGACATCATCGCCATCCTCGGTATGGACGAGCTGTCCGAAGAAGATAAAATGACCGTGTCCCGTGCGCGTAAGGTTGAGAAGTTCCTCTCACAGCCATTCGACGTTGCTGAAATCTTCACAGGCTCCCCGGGCATTCAGGTGCCTCTCGCCGATACAATCAAATCTTTCAAAGGTTTGGTGGAAGGCGAATATGACCATCTTCCAGAACAAGCTTTCTACATGGTTGGCGGCATTGATGATGTGCTCGAAAAAGCGGCTAAGATGGCTGCGGAAGCGGCGTAACAGACTATGGCTGACACGCTACTCTTCTCACTCGTCTCGCCAGAGCGCGAACTTTATTCTGGCAATGTTGACCAAGTCGACATTCCTGGGACAGAGGGTGATCTTGGCGTGATGCCAAACCATAGCCCGCTCATGGCGGCTATCCGGACAGGTATTATCACCGTGACGGAAAATGGGGCTGAGACACAGTTTTTCGTCCAAGGCGGCTTTGCAGATGTGACTCCATCAGGCCTCACTGTTTTGGCGGAACAAGCTGTGGCTATGGATGCATTGGACAGAGCCGATGTTGAAGCGCAAATCGCCACACTCGAAGCTAATATCGGGAATTTGACAGGTGATGCGGCCCTAGCTGCGGCTCAAAACCTCGAAGGTCTAAAGTCGGTTCTTTCCGCTTAACTCCTCCCACAATACAGAAGTCAAAACGGCCTCTCACTTCGCGGTGAGGGGCCGTTTTGCTTTTGACCTTCAAACTTTGAAGGTTAAACAGAGATTATGACCCAACACCCCACCGTCATCGCCGTTGCATCTGATAGCGCGCATAACGTCATTAAACCCGTTCGAGAGAGTATTAGGCTCATCGCAGGATTAGGTATTGAGGGCGATGCCCATGCGGGGAAAACTATCCAGCATCGATATGATAAAGCGCGCAATCCAGATGCGCCTAATCTACGGCAAGTCCATCTCATGCATGCAGAGCTTTTCGATCAAATGGCAGAATTGGGCATGACGGTGAAGCCGGGGCAAATGGGCGAGAACATCACAACGCGTCATATAGATATTCTCGGCGTACCGCGCGGCACACATCTCAAAATCGGCGAGGCGATTATCGAAATCACGGGGCTGCGTAATCCTTGCAAACATTTAAATAAGGTCGCGGTAGGTTTGATGGAGGCCTGTATCGAGAGGTATGATGACGGAGCTCTTTTTCCACAATCGGGCGTGATGGGCATTGTCATTGCAGGCGGCGAAATAAAGGTCGGCGACGACATTCAAATTATTACCCCAGATAAGCCCTATTCTCGCCTTGAACCTGTTTAGGATATCAGGATGTTATGGCGGTTTATCCATCTTTCACTTTGGGGCTCGGGCCTAGGCCTTTGGCTCTTAGGATATGCGGTTCTCGTTGAACCCGCTCTACTCTTCACACGCCATGTAGATTTCGTGTCAGATAAATATGAGGGTCCAGAACTGCGTATTGGGCTTGTCACGGATATTCATATTAATAGTCCACCTGTTCCGCCAAAGCGGGTGAAGCGTCTTGTCGAAGCCTTAAATGCAGTCAGTCCAGATATTGTTCTTATTCCGGGGGATTTCATCGCGGGGCATGATAAAAAAGAAAATCGCTCAGACAATTTTAATCGAAATATCAAAGAGGGAATCGAATATCTCTCAATTCTCAAGGCACCAATTTACGCAACAATTGGTAATCATGACGCATGGTGGAGCGCGTCCAGTGTTAGAACATTGCTAGAGCAGGCAGGCGTCACAGTTCTCGAGAATGAAGCTATTCCGCTGGCACATGTCTGTCTCGTGGGATTGGCGGATTATGAAACATCCCAACCAGACCGCAGGGCGTATTCGGGATGTCCACCCCATTTACGACCACTTGTTTTTACGCATTCTCCAGATGCTTGGAGAGATTTTCGAAGTGATACCGTCTTAGCATTCGCAGGACATACACATGGCGGGCAGATTAACCTTCCAATTATTGGACGTCGTGTGAACGCGACGACACTCGGCCCAGAACATAGCTACGGCTTTTCTAAATTAGGCGGCGTGGATGTTTTCGTGAGTGCAGGTATCGGGACATCTATCCTGCCGATACGCTTTCGCGCACCACCAGAAATCGTCGTGATTACGCTTCGGGGAGGGGAGTAGGTTGCGGCGTCTGGGCGTGACCCTTGGCGTGACCCTTGGGTGCATAACGCGCATCTCGGTCGGCTTTATTTGTGACTATAACAAATGTTATCGCAGCCAAGAGGGAAAGGGCAGCGGCCAATAAAAATGGCGAGCCTGGTACATAGGGTATATCCATCATCCCAAGATAATATTTTGAAACCCCGATAATGTTTTCTGGGAACCCTTGCATTTGCCGCGCGGCTTTATTCGCGGAATTGCCGAAATGCGAAAAGGTGAATGTCATTGCCATGGGGCCTACCATCAGAGCCAGACCCTGCGCTGCGCCGATAGCGCCTTGTAGCTCGCCTTGTTCACTTTCTGAAACGCGGCTGCTCATCATATTGGAGAGGGCGGGCCCATAGAGACCCGCGAGCGCAGCGAAGGGGCCTGCCGCATATATGATCCAACCTGCATCGGCGCTGCCGAGTGTGGCATAAGCAATCACAGCGGATACGATGCCAATGAACCCCGCCCAGAAAAGGCCGATTTTCGGGATGATAATACGAATAAGTCCGCCTTGAACAATCATTGAGGCGATAGCAAAAGCGCCGAGGGAAATTCCGACATCTCGCGCGCTCCAACCTAACCCTTCTAAGGCCGAGAAGGTATAAGTTGATGGATAGACGGTATGTGCAGTCGCCATGATAAAGAGGATGAAGATTAGGCTCTTTACGCCTTTGATACGGCCCAAAGCTTTCACGGAACCAATTGGGTTTGAGCGGCGTAGCTCGAAGGGGCGCCTTTTCGACTCTGCCAATGTTTCAGGCAAGAAAATCAGGCCATAAAGAACATTGATTAGGGAGATAACGCCCGCCGCATAAAAGGGGATACGCGTACCATATTCTCCTAAGATGCCGCCGATGACCGGGCCTAATAAAAACCCCACGCCGAAGCTCGCTCCGATTAGTCCGAAATTTTGGGCGCGTTTTTCAGGCGGGCTAACATCTGCAACATAGGCGTTTGCCGTTGCGAAAGTTGCGCCGCAAACGCCTGATAATGCGCGGCCAATATATAAAAACAGGATTGTGGGCGCGAGCGCCATGAGAAAGAAATCTACGGCCAGCGCAGCAAGGGAAACGAGCATGACAGGCCGACGACCAAATCGGTCCGACAAACCGCCAACAATAGGCATACATACGAATTGGAAGAGTGCAAAGGTGAGGGTGAGATAGCCGCCGTGAATCACGGCATCATGGTTCTCAAGTCCTGTCAGCTCCTTGATCAAATCGGGCAGAACAGGAATCATTATCCCAAACCCAATCGAGTTGATCATCACGGTGATCATCACAAAGGTCAGAGCATTTTTTGAGTTTTTGGCAGAGCCCAACATGAAATGGCTTTAGTTTAGTTAATGGGTATTGCGAAGTCTGCAAATTCAACAATCAACTGTTCATAAACAGTGCGTTTAAAGGGCACAATCGTATCTGCGATTGTTTTGAGATCTGCCCATTTCCATTCGGAAAACTCTTGCGGTCCGTGGGCCGTTAGGTTGACGTCAGACCCATCGCCAAAATAACGAAAGGCGTACCATTTTTGGCGTTGCCCTTTATTGTCAAACCGCTTTTTGTTTTTGGCTAAAATTTCTGGTGGGAAGTCATAGTAAAGCCAGCCTTTGATTTTGCCGAGATATTCCATGTTTTCGGCACGAAGTCCTGTCTCTTCGAATAGTTCTCGGCGGGCCGCAGCCTTTGGTTTTTCGCCTTTATCTATTCCGCCTTGTGGACATTGCCACACATGGGAGCCGCTTTCACCAAATCGCTTGCCTAGCCAAATTTGGCCTTTCTCATTAAATATCGCGACGCCGACATTACGGCGGTAATCGGATTTGTTACGCGTCATTTTTAGTTAAGAGCTGCGGTTGCGGGGGCGAGTTGAAGATTTTGAGCATCCAATGTCGCGATCCAATTTTGGACTTCTGATAGAGTTTCGGGATAGGCAAAACCAACGCCGACGGGGTGCGAACCGCTTTGCGCAGTCTCACCCAGTGCAGAAAGCCGGCCAGAAATAATGGGTGAAATTGGATCTGGGTCAATAAGTCCATGCCCAGCCTTAAAAGGTTGCTGAACCGTACGGGCCAATGCCGGAAGAGACGGCGCTTTAAAACTACCATCCGTTATAAATCCGAGGCCCGTTTGCGACAGAACATCCATCAAGGGGCCCGTCATATCTGCTCGCGCTAAAAATACATCCCCATTGAAATTAGTAATCCCCGCATAGCCTTGGGCTCGCGATAACATCCATTCCAGACGCCGGAAATTTTCAGCAGGTGGGACGGAAACGCGAATGGTACGGTCTGCCTCTGGTTCTGCGGGATCAAAATTGTTGGATTCAAATGGAATTTCGATGAGCACTTCATGACCATCTCTCCGCGCAATATCTACCCAATCCTGCAAGCCAACACTATGGGCAGCAAAGGACAGCGTCACATCGGCGGGGAGGGTGTCTATGGCACTCTGTGTGAGTGGCCTATTCACGCCCAATCCTCCAATAATCAATGAGACGGGCTTTTTTCCGGCCTGGATTTGGAAGGGTCGGCGATAAGCTAAGAGAGAATTGCCAGCTGATTTTGATGGAACTGGACCAAATTGGCTTTGCCGCGTTAATCCAGCGATAGGCGCTTGGGGAAGCGTTATGGCTTGTGCGGGTATGAGGATTGTCTTGGGTTCTGAACCCGTGTCGCTTGGCGCTGCCTTTTCTTCGGGCTCGGGAGGCGTATCCGTTGGATTAACGCCTTCAGGTATCTCTCCTGCTAAAAGATCAGGTGTCTCCAGCGTTTCGTCATTTAAAGGGGAAAGAACTTCAACCTTTGGCGGCGGTGTGAGTGCTATAGCGCCCTCGGCGCTTGCATCTTCTGCATTCCCAAAAACACCTACAGCTGCGATTGGCACTGTATAGCCGAGCAGTAAGGCGCAGGCTGCCAGTAATATATGTTTGCCTTTTGAAGGCAGTGCGACGGGGGTACGGCGATTCGGATGTGCATTCGTCATAGCTTTATCTAGGAGCCTTTGGGCTCAGGGACAAATGCTTAGATTGGTGCTAATATCTATCGGCTTGAGCTGCCAAAAGCCGATCATATTGCGAAGTTTTCAAGACCTCGATGGCTTTATGAAGTTGGAAGTCTTCGTCTTCGGGGAAGGTCTCTGGCGGATAGATGATATCCTCATATTTCTCTTCATAATCCGTCTCATCAGGATTTATCAGGAAATTTCGGAGGGAATCTTCACGAAAACGCTTCCGTATCTCGCCTGTATCCTCAAATGCAGACACGAATAAATCTGGCTGAATGCCGCGCCCTTGAATAGATTGTCCTGATGGCGTGAAGTAACGCTGGGTCGTCAGGCGCAAAGCCCCGTCTTCAAGCCCGAGCGGAATAACGGATTGCACTGAGCCTTTGCCGAAGCTCCGGCGGCCAATGACAAGCGCCCGTCCGCGGTCTTGTAAGGCACCCGCAACGATTTCCGCTGCAGAGGCAGAGCCCGGACTCATCAAAACTACAATTTTAGCATTGGGATATAGTTCACCCGCTTCGGCATTATAGCGTTCATTGTCGCTAGCATCTCGCCCCCGCGCAGAGAGGACTTCTCCGCCGTCGAGGAAAAGTCCGGAAAGGCTGACGGATTGTGTCAGGAGGCCCCCACGATTGCCGCGAAGATCGATAACCAACTTGTCTAACGTACCCATCTGTGCGTTTAGGTCTTCTAAGGCCCGTTCAGTATCGGCGGTGACTTTGTCATTATTGAAAGTTTCGATTTGAAGATAACCGACATCTTTTTCTACGCGATGCCGAATGGCGCGCCCTCGAACCGTATCGCGGACAACTACGATGTCGCGTGAGGCTTTATTGGGAGACAGCACAGTTACAGTAACGGGTTCACCCTTAAGGCCGCGCATTCCGCTGACCGCGTCGTCTAATGTTTTGCCGCGAATGTCATCGCCATCAACGGCGGTGATAAAGTCTCCACTGCGGATTCCTGCTTTATAGGCGGGACCTTCCTCAATGGCGTAATTCACTTTCACAAGTCCGCCTTCAGACTGAATTTCAATGCCCAATCCACCATATTCCCGACGCACGGCTTCTCGTTGTTCGGTAAAGGTGACTGGCGGGACGTAAGTTGAATGCGGGTCCAGCGCATGAAGAGCGCCGTTTAAAGCATTCTCAATCAAGGATTCTGCATCAACTTCTTCAACATATTCATCTTGGACAAGGGCAAGCACGTCAGCAAAGACGTTCATCTGATTATAGATGGCGTTTGGGTTTTTCTCCACAGCAATAGCTGAAAGCGGCAAAGTCGCGGTCAGCGCTAATGCGCCCAATTTGGTCATATTCCAGATTGATCGGCGCATAAATTAGCCTTGAACCTCAGCAAGTTTAGTGGCGTAATTTCCTGATTTTAGGAGAGCAATCGCCTGCTGTAATTGATAATCATCAGAAACCTCGAAGCCTTCCGGAGGATAATCTATTTTAACTTCGGCTGGTATGTCTTCCTCACTCTCGACCTCTTCATCTTCATTGGCTATCGCATTTGGCAAACTCGCCTCTGAGAAACGCTTTTTATCTTCACCGTCATCGGGAACGGCTGAGATGAAAATGTCTGGTGTGATACCGCTGGCCTGAATGCTACGCCCATTTGGGGTGTAATATCGCTGCGTTGTGATTTTCAAAGCGCCGTCACGACCACCTCTTAAAGGGATGACGTCTTGGACAGAGCCTTTTCCGAATGTTGTCATGCCAATAATCAAGGCTCGGCCTTTATCTTGTAGAGCGCCTGCCACGATTTCAGAGGCAGAGGCGGAAGCTCCGTCGACCAAAACAATCAGTGGTACGTTTTTGGCCATTTGGCCTTTTTCAGCATTGTAAACATTCACATCATTGGCGCGGCGGCCGCGTGTTGAGACAACTTCTCCGCCGTCTAAGAAGACAGAAGAGACTTCGACGGATTGAACCAGCAAACCGCCTGGATTTCCGCGAAGATCAAGGATCATGCCGGGCAGACGTCCGCCATTCTCAACTTGTAACTCACTGATGGCGCTTCTTAGGCCATCTGCGGCCTTTTCATTGAATTGTGCAATACGGGCATAGCCAAAGCCGTCTTTCAATTCGAATTTCACAGTTTGACGTTTGATGACTTCTCGCGTGATATCCAGATAGATTGGATCTTCGCCTTCGCGAACGATTGTTATGTTGATGGGCTCACCCGGTTTGCCGCGCATTTGATCAACGGCTTCGGTGAGCGTTGAACCAAGCAGAGATTTACCTTCGATTTCCGTAATAAAATCACCGGCCTGTACGCCCGCACGTTTTGCGGGCGTGTCGTCAATCGGTGCGATGACTTTGACGAAACCGTCTTCCATTGTCACTTCCATGCCAAGGCCGCCATATTCCCCTTTGTTGTTCGCCCGGAGGTCTTTGAATGATTTTGGGCTGATATAAGAGGAGTGTGGGTCGAGGGATTGCAACATGCCGTTCATGGCATCTTCGATAAGAGCGCTGTCATCGACTTCGACAACATATTGGCTGCGAACGCGGGCAAGCACATCGGCAAAGAGCTCTAATTGCTCGAATGTTTCATCATAGGCTGGCCGCTCAACAGCAATCGCTGATTGATAGGTTGTCGAGAAGGCAAAAAGAGCCAGTGCGGCGACGCTTCCGAGGGCAGGTAGGACAAGTTTCACAAATGATCTCCAATATTAGAGCTTAGACTTAGCTAGCTACGACGAGCTTTGCCAGTCAAATCACTGCGATTAAAGAGTGAACTTACCCGGATTTAACGTCTGAAGCAGCTAGCCAAGGCTTTGGGTCGACAGGAGACCCATTTTTCCGCAGCTCAATGTATAATTTTGCGTCCCTTTGACTCGGGAGTTTTCCAACGGGTTCACCGCTCTGAACAGTGTCACCTGCATCTACAAAAAGCTCATTTAGGCCCGTTAACAGCACAAAATAACCATCCCCGACGTTCAATATGATGACATTATCATAATTTTTGAAGGGTCCAGAAAATTCGACCCGACCAGCATAGGGGGCTATGACCTGTCCTGCCGATCGTCCTGCATAGGTTATCCCTTTCTCGCCGCGTCCAAAGCGTTTGATGAGTCGGCCTGAAACGGGCTGCAACATACCACCTTTTGCTTCTGCAAAACGTTTTGTGCCTTTTGGCAAGACGAGTTTTTTTGCAGGCTTCAATCCCGGTTTTTTGCGAGGCACGACTTTGCCAACGCCGCGTTCTAATTTTGCGATGAGTTCAACTAAGGTTTTTGACTCGGCGGCCAAACGTTCCGCTTCTGCTGCGGCCTCTTCTTTCTCATCTGCTAATTTGGCCTCTAACTTTGATTTGGTTGCTAGGCCTGCATTTACTTGGTTGAGTTCAGATTTCAGTTGCGTGCGCCGTTCTGACAAATCATTTTTCTTTAGATTAAGTTGCGCTTGCGTGACGTCTAGCGCTTGTAGATTCAAAGTCAGCGCCTCCGCTCGGGCTTTGAGTTGTTCTGAGAGGGTCGCGATTAATAATCCTGCATCTGCGGCACGTTTGGCGTTGCGCGGTGTCAGGGCGAGGGTTGGAGGCGGAGTGGCCTCTAAGCGCTGTAACGCCGCAATAAGCTCCATAGATTGCGCGCGGTCGTCCTGAATTTGCGCCGATAGCTCTTCCGCTCGGGCCGCCAAACTTGCTGTTTCTAATTCGAGAGAAGTGAGGTCCGTCTCAATAGTCTGGGCTTGTCGAGCCGCTTTGGCGAGTATCTTCTTTAACGCAGACACATCCTGGCGAACCTTATTGCGTTCGCTCTCTAGGACTTTGCTTTTCTCACGGGCAGCTTGTTCTTTTTTGGTCAATGCGTCGATGTCGTCTGACGATTGTCCCATGACAGGTGAAACTGCGGTCAAGCAAGCGGTTAACGCAAGAATGGCGAGGGCGATACGCATAGGATTACCATGCAGGATAACGTCTTTACTGCCCGTTAATCAACCGCCCAAAACTTCAGACTTAGTCACGGTGATAAGGCGTTTTCGCAAGGATAGATAAAGCGCGGTAGATTTGCTCCGCCGCCATGGCTCGCACCATTTTGTGTGGCCACGTTTGTGCGCCAAAACTCCATTTTGTTACCCGTCCAGGGCGCATCTCTTTGATAACTGAAGGCTCAAACCCATCTGCGCCGCCAATAATCATATAGCTAGCAGGCGTGCCGTCATTGCGCAGTCTTTCAAAATGCTTCGCAATTTCTCTGGATGTTGGGCTCTTGCCGCGTTCGTCCAAAATGATGAGTTCATCTGATGGATTGACGACAGAGAGAAGTTTGGCGGTTTCCGCCGCGCGGTCATATTGACCTTTTAGCTCGACGCCTTGTTCTTCGACCGCGCGAAACCCTGTTCCGCGCGCCAGACCTTGGGCGCGGGTTATATAATCATCAACAAGGGTTTTCTCGGGCCCGCTGCGTAAAACGCCGCCAGCCCTGAGGATGAGTTTCACGTCTCCAGCGTGTCTTCGGGCGCTTGTTCTTTCACGCCGTCCAGACCTTTTGGCAAAGGAACTGACCACATTTTTTCTAAATTATAGAAGACGCGCACTTCGGGACGGAAAACATGGAGAATGACATCGCCCGCATCAATTAAGACCCAGTCAGAGGCTTCTTGTCCTTCGACCACGAGATCTTTGAAACCTCGTTCTTTTAGGCCGCGCTGAACATAGTCAGCCAGCGCGCTGACATGACGATTTGAGCGTCCAGAGGCCACGAGAAGGTAGTCTGCGATGGAGGATTTCCCGCGAATATCGATCTCAATCACGTCTTGAGCCGAATTTTCGTCTAAAATTTCTTGGATGAAGTCCGAAAGTTCTTTTGACTCCGGTCCGTCCAAAATAGTGACTTGTGCGGGTTTTTCTTGATGTCCGGCGGTCAGAGGACTCTCCATGGTATTATCATTATTTGGTGCGCTAACATATGTAGAACATTTAGGCTACTTGCTTATCGGGACGCGCGAATAGCGGATGAGCTACGTTTGTCCAGTGGGAGAGTCAGATAGCTCCACGCAGGGCTGGGTCTGTCTTTGAGCGTATGGGCCTGATCTTCACTGATACGGGCGTGGCTATATTGGCGAGCGGCTTGTCCGAGCCTTGCGCGAATGGGTGAACCGGGGCGGGCAATCACGGCGATTGGGACGATTTTCATAATCTTTTCCCAGTCGCGCCAATTCGGAAGCTGCCTAAGATTATCCGCGCCCATCATGAAGACAAACCGTGTCTCGCGCTCACGCATCTTGAGCGTGGTCAGAAGGTCGACCGTATATTGTGTGCCATAGCGCAACTCGACATCAGAGACCCGCATATTCGGCGGGAGAGGTAAATTGAGAACCGTCTCGGCGCGGCTTTCCCAGCTTGGTTGTTCAGGTTTCAGGGGATTTTGCGGGCTGACCAACCACCAGATTTCATCTAATTGAAGCTGTCGTAGGCCGGCCCGCGCAACATGTAGATGCCCGCCATGAGCTGGGTTGAAAGACCCGCCAAAGAGACCCACCGACCTCAAGGCCGAACCTGACCGGTGCCGCGCACTTGGTATTTGTAACTTGTGAGATGTTGCGCGCCGACCGGACCGCGCGCATGGATACGGCCCGTTGCAATTCCAATCTCTGCGCCAAATCCAAATTCGCCGCCATCGGCATATTGTGTCGAGGCATTATGCAAAACGATGGCACTATCCACGCGGTTTAGGAAAAGTCTGGCGGCATCTTCATCCTGCGCGAGGATGGCATCTGTATGACCGCTTCCATATTTCGCAATATGAGAGAGAGCTTCGTCGATATTCTTGACTATCGCGATATTTAAAATAGGCGCGAGATGTTCCGTGTCAAAATCTGTCGGTGTGGCTAGCACGGCAGAATTGAGGTGAGCTATCGCCTTCATATCTGCACGCAATTCGCATTTTCCGCCTATGGCTCCCTCTAAGGCTGGGAGGAATTTTGATGCAATATCTTCGTCGACCAAGACGGTTTCTGTCGACCCACAAACGCTCGTGCGGCGAAGTTTCGCATTTTCAATAACGTTAACGGCGAGTGAAACCTCTGCGCTCTTGTGAACATAGCTATGATTTAATCCGTCTTCATGGGCGAGAACGGGAACGCGTGCGTCTTTTTGAACCCGCGAAACGAGGCTTTTTCCGCCGCGCGGAATAATCAAATCAATCGTTGCGTTTAACCCGTCGAGCATATGTCCAACTGCCGCGCGGTCCGTTGTCGGGACAAGATTAATCGCGGTGTCTGGCAAGCCAGCTTCGCGCAGACCTGCTTGTAGCGCAGCATGCAGGGCGCGGTTAGAGTGCAGGCTTTCCGAGCCGCCCCGTAGGACGCAAGCATTGCCTGACTTCACACAAAGCCCGCCGGCATCAGCGGTCACATTTGGACGACTTTCATAGATCATTCCAATAACGCCGAGAGGAACGCGGACTTTCGAAAAATGCAAACCATTAGGCTGCGTCCATTCACTCTCAACCGCGCCAATGGGGTCGGGCAGGGCCGCGATAGAGTCCAAGCCTTGGGCCACGCCCTCCATGCGGTCCGCATCTAGTTTTAATCGGTCTAATAGGGGCGCGGATAGGCCTTTCTTGGCGGCGGCCTGCATATCGACTTTATTCGCCGATAGGATATTTTCTTGCTCAGCGCGTACATGTTTCGCCATAGCGCGGAGGGCTGCATTGCGCGTGGCTTCATCTGCGAGACGTAACTGCGCTCCTGCGTCCTGTGCAGCGTTGCCAAGAGCGGCCATTTCTAAATCGAGAGACATGTCAGAGCATTACCAAATTATCGCGGTGAATGATGGCCGCACCATGTTCATAGCCGAGTTCATTCGAGATTTCAGCCGATTTTAGACCTTTAATGCGTTCCGCTTCCTTTAAATCATAGGCCACAAGGCCGCGCGCTATTTCTGCGCCATTGGCGATAACGGAGACGGCATCGCCTTTTTCAAAATGGCCAGAAACCTGTGTGACGCCCGCAGGCAAAAGGCTACTGCCGTTTTTGAGGGCTTTCATTGCACCCGTATCGATATGAAGGACGCCATTGGGTTTTAGCGTGCCGCCAATCCATTGGGCGCGGGCTTTGCGGGGATTGCTTTGAGCTTTGAAGCGCGAATGTTTACCGCCAGAGCCGAGAGCGGCCAATGCCCCCACAGATCGCCCGTCGCAGATAATCATATCGCAGCCCGCTTGTGTTGCTATTTTCGCAGCGGCGAGCTTTGTCGCCATACCGCCTGTGCCGACGCCAGCGGCCGCATTTGGCGCGCCGCCCATCTCCATGATGTCATCAGTCAACTCTTCGATGTACGCTATGTGTTGCGCCGCGCTATCTGTACGTGGGTCCGCTGTGTAAAGTCCGTCAATATCAGAGAGAAGGACTAAGAGGTCCGCGCCGACCATTTGCGCTGTTCGGGCGGCGAGGCGGTCATTGTCACCATATCGAATTTCATCCGTGGCAACGGTGTCATTCTCATTGATAATCGGAACCGCGCCCAAACCCAATAATGTGTCGAGTGTGGACCGCGCATTGAGCCAGCGGCGGCGGTTTTCTGTATCATTAAGCGTCAATAGGGCTTGGGCTGTGGTGATACCATGCTGGCCGAGGGCATTATCATAGGCGCGTGTCAGGCTGGATTGTCCTGCCGCCGCACAGGCTTGTTTTTCAGACAAGGAAAGCGCGCCTGTAAGATCCAGACGTTGCCGCCCCAATGCAATCGCGCCTGAACTGACGAGGATAATACGCTTATCTTTGATAGCCGCAAGATCGGAGGCGAGGGCGGTCAGCCAGTCTTTTCGCAAAGCCTGTGTTTCATCATCGACCAATATGGCCGAGCCAATTTTGATCACGATTGTTTGGGCGTCAGAAAACATGAGATTAAGGCGACCAGCCTTTCACATCTTCGATTTCGCCGCTGGCAATTTGAGCCTGACGGAATTTTTCTTCGCGTTCTGCCTCTTCGCCTGCGCGCCGGACCTCAACATGTTGATACAGCGAGGCGAGAACAGGCTTGAGGCCTTGCTGCGCGACAGAGCTAATCGGGAAGGGACGATGACCACAGACCTCTTCCATCGCATCTTGTAGTTCTGCAATGCGTTCAGCCCTCAAAGCGTCACATTTGGAAATGGCGACGACTTCTGGCTTTGTTTCAAAGCTCTCATCATAATCCTCAAGCTCTTTGCGGATTGCGATATAATCGGCGACAGGGTCGTCAGATGTACCCGCCACAAGGTGTAAGATGGCCGCGCAGCGTTCGGCATGGCCCAAGAATTGATGGCCGAGTCCTGCGCCTTCTGCCGCGCCTTCGATAAGGCCGGGAAGGTCGGCAATCACGAAACGCTCTGCGGTCCCCATACTAACGACGCCCAAATGGGGATGTAATGTGGTGAAGGGATAATCAGCGGTTTTGGGTTTGGCGGCACTGACCGTTGCGAGGAAGG